>DAOVTJ010000011.1 GCA_030633165.1 Thiomargarita sp.
AACTACAGCCGCATTACAACCTTGTCGCACAACACTTGTATCTGCTCTTTCACCGAGTAATAAACTGAGGGCATCAATTAAAATAGACTTACCTGCCCCAGTTTCACCGCTAATAATCGTAAGTCCGCTCTCAAAATGCAATTTTAATTGTTCAACAATGGCAAAATTCTCAATCTGTAAATAATGCAACACGTGGTTAGCTCCAATCCAATTTATTGCGTAGCGTGGCATAATGATCATGTCCTTGCGGATGAATCAGGCGAATGCTCTGACTTTTTTTAATCATAATACTATCACCAGGCCTCAATGTTTGACAAAATACACTATCCCCGTCTAATTGTGCTTTTCCCCTTTGTTCAGGGTCTATGGTAATTTTTATATCACTATCCCCATCAATGATAATCGGACGACTACTGAAATTATGTGGACAAATCGTTACTAATACTAAAACATTCAAGGTAGGATGTATAATAGGACCACCCGCAGAAAGCGCATAAGCAGTCGATCCTGTCGGTGTTGCCACCACTAAACCATCAGCATATTGGCGATTAACAAAATGTCCATTAACCCAGGTTTCAAACGATAATACATGTGGCACGTTTCCCCGATAAATAACGATATCATTCAAAGCACTACAAAATGAAACACATTGATTATCATGATACACTTCCGCAGAAATTAAAAAGCGATCTTCTTCAAAAAACGCTCCTTCTAAAATATTAGCCAAATACTTCTCTATTTCCAATGGATAGATATCGGTTAAAAACCCCAAACGTCCTAAATTAATACCCAAAAGGCTGATATCATGTTTTGCTAAGAAACGAGCAGCTTGTAACAAGGTGCCATCACCACCAATAACAATGATTAAATCACATTGACACCCTAATACATCAATATGAACAGCACAATCTGTACGGGATAAAAGTTGAGCACTCGTTGCATCCAACATAATATCAAGATGATGCTTATGTAGAAAATTAACGACAACTTCTAAGCTCGCTTTAACTTTTATATCACCATCTTTGGCAATAAGTCCTATCTTTTTAAACATCGTTATTTATCTTTATAGTAACTGATCGAGATTTATATAGTAAAAAACAAGCTATAACATGTTGCACTGTTATCATTATAAATGATACATTTTAACAGTTTGGGATGTTTAATAAAATTAGTTTTTATTGATGAAAATTCAGGCTATGATATATGAGTAAATTATTCAAATTATTGATAATTACTTCGCATAGCCTTGAACCTTCACTAAATTATCCCCATTAATATTCACAATCAAAATCAAAAAATAGAAATAATTTATATGACAACTAATGAGCCAATACCTGCCACTGAAGAGCAAACAGTCGCAGAAAACAATGAAACAGAGAATGATAAACCCCAAACAATAGATGAATTAAATCGTCAATTAGATCAAGCTACGCTAGATGCTAAGACACATTGGGATAATTTGCTACGAAAACAAGCGGAATGTGACAATCTGCAAAAACGCATGACACGTGACTTAGAACATGCACGTAAATATGCCTTAGATAAATTTTCCACTGAATTACTGGCGGTAAGAGACAGTATGGAATTGGGTTTAGAGGCAACAAATAACAGCGAAACGAATATTGACGTGATACGTGATGGCATGACCTTAACCTTAAAAATACTCACGGATAGCATGACAAAATTTAATATCGTGGAAATTAATCCCATTGATGAAAAATTTAATCCACAATGGCACGAAGCAATAGCGATGCAACCCTCCGAAGAAGCCGAAGATGGAACGATATTGCATATCCATCAAAAGGGTTATCAACTCAATGACCGCCTATTACGTCCTGCACGAGTAGTGGTGGCTAAATCTGTTGAAATAGATGAATCAGTTGAAAATTAGGATTATACCCCTTATATACACCGTCAGTTAATATTCAAAAATAAAAAAGGACACGTTATGAGTAAAATTATTGGTATTGATCTAGGGACAACCAATTCTTGCGTCGCCGTAATGGAAGGTAAAACAAACCGCGTCATTGAAAATAGCGAGGGAGGACGTACCACCCCATCTATTGTCGCTTATAGCGGTGATGAAGTATTAGTTGGGCAATCTGCAAAACGTCAAGCTGTCACTAATCCAAATAATACCTTATTTGCTGTAAAACGTCTCATTGGACGTAAGTTCAAAGATGCGGTTGTGCAACGTGATAAGGACATGGTGCCGTATAAAATCGTTCAAGCGGATAATGGAGATGCTTGGGTAGGCATTAAAGACAAAAAAATGGCGCCACCAGAAATTTCTGCCCGCGTTTTGATGAAAATGAAAAAAACTGCGGAAGATTATTTAGGAGAAGCGGTGACAGAGGCAGTCATCACTGTGCCTGCTTATTTCAATGATTCACAGCGCCAAGCCACAAAAGATGCGGGACGTATTGCAGGTTTAGAAGTTAAACGCATTATTAATGAACCTACAGCTGCTGCTTTGGCTTATGGTATGGATAAACAACACGGTGATGTCACAATTGCCGTTTATGACTTAGGCGGGGGTACCTTTGATATTTCCATTATTGAAATCGCTGAAGTTGATGGTGAACATCAATTTGAAGTCTTATCAACTAATGGAGATACTTTCTTAGGGGGAGAAGATTTCGATTTACGCATCATTGACTTTTTAGTTGAGGAATTTAAGAAAGATTCTGGAATTGATCTCAAAAAAGACCCCTTAGCTTTACAACGTTTAAAAGAAGCCGCAGAAAAAGCCAAGATTGAGCTCTCTTCTAGCCAACAAACAGATATTAATTTGCCTTATGTGACAGCGGATGCCAGTGGTCCAAAACACATGAATATCAAATTGACCCGTGCAAAACTCGAATCCTTAGTAGAAGACTTGGTTGAACGTAGTCTTGAACCCTGCAAAATTGCACTAAAAGATGCTAAGCTCTCTACTGGAGAGATTAACGAAGTCATTTTGGTGGGTGGACAAACTCGTATGCCTAAAGTACAAGAGGCAGTGAAAAGTCTATTTGGAAAAGAAGCCCGTAAAGATCTTAATCCTGATGAAGCAGTTGCAGTTGGTGCCGCTATTCAAGGCGGTGTATTAAGTGGTGAAGTCACAGATGTCTTGTTATTAGATGTCACCCCATTGTCTTTAGGTATTGAGACTATGGGTGGTGTGATGACTAAGCTTATCCCCAAAAATACCACGGTACCAACCAACAAGTCACAAGTTTTCTCTACTGCTGATGATAATCAAATGGCGGTGACAGTGCATGTGTTACAAGGTGAACGTGAAGTCGCTTCTGCTAACAAATCATTAGAAAGATTTGATTTATCTGAGATTCCACCAGCACCACGTGGCGTACCGCAAATTGAAGTGACTTTTGATATTGATGCTAATGGAATTTTACACGTTTCTGCCAAAGATAAGGCAACTGGTAAAGAACAATCTATTTCTATCAAAGCCTCTAGCGGTTTATCTGATGAAGAAATAAATAATATGGTGGAGGATGCGGAAGCGCATGCTAGCGAGGATAAGAAATTCCAGGAAATGGTTCAAGCGCGAAATGTGGCTGATAATATGATTCACGCCACAACTAAATCCTTGACTGATTTGGGTGAAAAAGTTAGTGCTGATGACAAAACTGCTGCTGAAGCCGCTATTGAAGTACTCAAAGAAGCCTTAAAAGGGGATGATAAAGCAGAAATTGATGCTAAAACTCAAAGTTTAGCAGAAGTTTCTGGCAAAATAGCACAACAAGCTTATGCAGAATCTGGTGAACAGGGTGGCGCAGAGGCAGATGGATTTACGCAAGCTGCTCAAGCAGCGGGTGATAAGCCTAAAAACGATAATGCCGATGTGGTTGATGCCGATTTTGAAGAAGTAAAAGACGATAAAAAGAAAAAGTAAAATTTAACCCTCTCCCTGATGGGAGGGGGAAATCCATAGAGTCAAAAAAATCTCACTTGAAAATTTAGCAACCATGTCAAAACGTGATTATTATGAAGTACTTGGAGTACAAAAAAACGCCTCTGCCGACGAATTAAAAAAAAGCTACCGCCGCTTGGCGATGAAATATCATCCTGATCGGAATCCAGATAATGAAAACGCCGAATCACAATTTAAAGAAGCCAAAGAAGCCTATGAAGTTTTAAAAGAACCTCAAAAACGAGCGGCTTATGATCAGTTTGGACATGCGGGTGTTGATGCCTCTATGGGTGGTGGTGGAGGCGCTGGTTTTGGAGGAGGTTTTGGTGATATCGGTGATATTTTTGAAAGCGTCTTTGGTGGCGGTGTTAGGGGTGGAGGAGGTCAACGGGCATTTAGAGGGTCAGATTTGCGCTATGATTTAACCTTGTCACTTGAAGAAGTTGTAGCAGGTACCGAAGTCAAAATACGTGTTCCTGCACAAGTCACTTGTAAAAGGTGTCATGGTACTGGGGCTAAACCAGGTACTCATCCCCAAACCTGTGCACAATGCGGTGGACAAGGTCAAGTCCGCATGACGCAAGGCTTCTTTTCTGTACAACAAACTTGCCCAGTTTGTAAAGGGGAAGGGAAAGTTATAACAGAACGATGTCCAACTTGTCGTGGAGCGGGTCGTATCCAAGAACAAAAAACGTTATCCGTCAAAGTGCCTCCAGGGGTCGATAATGGCGATAGAATTCGCTTATCTGGCGAAGGAGAAGCTGGTGCCAATGGTGGTCCAGCAGGTGATTTATATGTACAAGTTCGAGTGCGTCAACATCCCATTTTTTCTCGTGAAGATAACCATTTATTCTGTGAAGTGCCGATTAGTATTGTCACAGCAGCTTTAGGCGGTGAATTGGAAGCCCCCACGCTTAGTGGTCGTGTGATACTGAAAATTCCATCAGAAACACAAACTGGTAAACAATTTCGTATTCGGGGCAAGGGTGTAAAACCTGTACGTGGTGGTTTAACTGGTGATTTATATTGTCGTGTCATTGTTGAAACACCTGTTAATCTGACAACTCTCCAAAAAGACTTATTTAATGAATTAGATAAGACAATGCACGAAGGCAAGAAACGGCATAGCCCTAAACAAAGTTCTTGGATAAATCGTGTCAAAAAATTTTTTGAGACGGTTTAGAGATTTTTCCCTCTAACGATTATTTGAGATAAATTATGACGACCCAAGTCGCAATTGCTGGAGCCGCTGGACGAATGGGACGCAAACTTATTGAGTCTTGCAGCCAAAACATTGATACCCATTTAACTGTCGCGCTTGAATATCCTGAAAGTAACTTTATTAATAGTGATGCGGGTGAATTGGCGGGGATTGGTCAGCTTAATGTTGCTATTATTAAGGACTTAAATGCAGTTCTTAAAGATTTTGATGTGTTGGTTGAATTCACGACTCCAGAGGCAACCTTAGCCCATTTAGCCAGTTGTCGTGCGGCTCATAAACGTATGGTCATTGGTACAACTGGTTTTTCTGCCAAAGAACGCGAGATAATCACACAGGCTGCACAAGATATTGCGATTGTATTTGCACCAAATATGAGTGTGGGCGTTAATCTAACTTTCAAATTATTGGAAATTGCCGCTAAAGTGCTTGGGGATGATGTTGATATTGAGGTCATTGAAGCCCATCACCGTCTGAAAGCTGATGCGCCATCTGGCACCGCCTTGCGTATGGGTGAAATTGTCGCCCAAACTTTAGGACGCGATTTATCAAAATGTGCGGTGTATGGACGACAAGGTCAAACGGGAGAACGTAAACAAGGGACTATTGGTTTTGAAACAATACGCGCTGGTGATATTGTTGGTGAACATACAGTTATGTTTGCAGATATTGGAGAACGTGTTGAAATCACTCATAAAGCCTCTAGTCGTATGACTTTTGCCAACGGTGCAATACGTGCTGCCCATTGGATTATGCAAAAAGACATCGGTTTATTTGATATGCAAGATGTGTTGAATTTGCGATAATTAGTAAAATTGCCTTGGGGTTTCTCCCAAGGCGTATGCTGTCAACTAGGATCTTTCCCAACAGCTATAATCACATCAATAGCTCTGAAAATACAACACACTTGTTCACCGTTCTTAATATCTAATTCTGTGACCATTTCTTGAGGAACAACCGCTTGGAAAATATTGCCGCTTTTGAGTTCCAACATCACTTTGGCATTAATACTACCCATCGTTACCTTAATAGTCTTACCACAAAAATGATTTCTCGCACTGACTTGAAGTCCACTGTCTGCGTGCATTAACATGAGATGAGTGGGTTTAATAATGGCGTATGCTTGAGTGCCTATGCTTAAACCCAATTTACTCACACCGTGCGGTGTAATTATTGATGCAATTTGATCCCCACCTGTGACTTTTAGAATAACTTCAACAAATAAGGATTCTTGTTTTAGACTAATTACTGTCCCTACAAGTTGATTTCCTGTCATTTGTTGATTGATAATTCTCATCTTCTCAGAAGGTGTCAAATTATGCTCTAAGCCTTGTGTCATATATGGGATGATATGTATATCAAAAGCTTCTTCCCAAGCTTTGGCATAATTATCATTCCAAATTTCAGGACAAGTTTTTTTGCATACTTCCGCCAATATATCCATAAAAACTTGTTTAAAATTCAACAAATCTTCCGCTATCAACTTGAAAGAACGATATTTATCACCCAAACGCACCATGTGAGGATGTACAACTTCAGGTTCATCTACTATCGCAACAAGTGCGAAGGTTCGCACAAGTTTTTCCACCTTCCTACTCATGGTATTTGGAAAAATAGAGGTATATTTGGGATACTCTTCTAGTAAACGTTCATAAAATGCTGGACCTAATATTTCCTGTTTACCCGCCAGCTTTTCCCAACTTTGTCTAATCAGTTCGGTATTCATTTTTTGATCCTTTGGGTTAAATAGATAAATGACGCGTAAGATTATATCTTATTAAAGTGATAAAAATTATGTGTTCATCATGTTTTAATGGAAAGTTATTATTTTATAAAATAATCATATTTTTATAAGGCGTATGAATAGGGATTTAAAATAAAAGTTAAAATTTTATTAAATAAGAATATTTTGATAATGGAATATAATGAGTTGAATAATTAAAATTAAAGGGTTATACTAAAAATAGTATTTTATTTCCAAAAAGGTAAAATTATGTTTGAACAGATTTCTGTAAACCAGCTAATATTAGGAGGCTTGCTTGTTATATCCGCACTACTCCTTCGTAAAATATTTGCTGATATTGTTTTAAAGCAGTTAAAGAAAGTTGTGAAAAGTAGTGAAACAGCTGTTGATGATCAAATTCTTTTAGCACTTGAATCGCCTTTGAAATTGATTTTCATTGTGGTGATTTTTTATTTTGTAACTATTATATTATCCGTTGATTTTACGCAACTCATTCGTAGTCTTGTGATATTCACGATTTTTTGGGGTATTTATCGTTGTATTGAACCTTTGAGTTTTATCATTGATACGCTAACATTAAAATTTGGGGCTGAATTAACACAGGCACTCAAGAATTTTTTTGTTAAAGGTGTGAAAATCTTTCTCATTTTGATTGCTTTAACAATTCTCTTAAATGAATGGGGTGTTAATGTTATAGGGTTATTGGCAAGTTTGAGTTTGGCTGGTGCAGCGATTGCATTGGCTGCAAAGGAAACTTTGGCTAATATTTTGAGTGTTTTGACAATCATTTTCGATAAAATGTTCAAACAAGGTGATTGGATTATGACACCCGAAGTTGAAGGCATTGTAGAAGAGATTGGGTCACGTGCTACCAAAATACGTACTTTTTCTAAAGCTTTGGTTACTGTTCCAAATTCAACGCTAGTCAATTCAGCTTTGACAAATTGGAGCGAAATGACGAATCGACGCATAAAAATGCGTCTCGCGTTGGAATATCGTACACCGCGTAAAAACATCACCGCTATTTTACAACGAATCAAAGGGTACATACAGTCGAATCCTGATATCGAATCATCTAATGTGACAACTTTAGTGTATTTGGTTGAATTAAACACCCATTCCATTGATATTTTGTTGTATTATTTCACTAAAACAACAAATTGGGAGGAGTGGATGCGTGTTCGAGAAGAAAATATGTTGGAATTTATGAAAATTATCGAGGAAGAAGGCGCCGCTTTTGCTTTTCCAAGTCAACAGATTTATGTGGAAAAATTAGCTGGAGACTTACCTCAATAATTGCATTCCCAAGAGGCCAGTGCTCTGGGGTTAATTAGATTAAAGTATTTTATAAGGGTATAAAAAAATTTAATCAATAAAAGCTTGCAAATTGGATCAATTTCAGGGATAATGCTTTTCAAGCTATAGGAGAGGTGGCTGAGCGGTTTAAGGCGACGGTCTTGAAAACCGTTGAAGGTTTATACCCTTCCGTGGGTTCAAATCCCACCCTCTCCGCCATAATTTCCCCTCAATTTCTTATGTCTCTTCTAAATTGGCACACAATTCATACCGTTTTTCTTGATATGGATGGTACTTTGCTTGATCTCCATTTTGATAATCATTTTTGGCTTAATCATTTACCCCAGCGTTATGCTGAACACTATAATATTTCTCTTGATACGGCTAAAATGACTGTATCACAGCATGCTGAAGAAATATTAGGGACACTTAATTGGTATTCTGTTGATTATTGGAGTAATCATCTTAATATGGATATTGGTAAGATTAAGGCAGAAGTCGCACATTTAATAGCTGTACACCCCTCTGTTGTGACCTTTTTATCAAACATACGCCGCCATAATAAACGAATCGTCCTTGTGACTAATGCCCATCAAAAAAGTTTAAACCTAAAAATGCAGCATACCCAACTCGATCACCATTTTGATCGTATTGTATGTGCTCATGATCTCGGATTACCAAAAGAACATGCCAATTTTTGGCAAGAATTACAGACAATTGAATCTTTTAATCCTAAAAAGACTTTATTGATTGATGATAGTTTGCCTGTCTTGCGCTCTGCAGCACGTTATGGTATTCGTCACCTTTTAGGTATTTCTCAACCTGATTCGCAATTACCTCCTAAAATTGTGACTGAATTTAAGACTATTCACAGTTTTCAAGACATTATGCCCAATAAACAATGAAATATTTAAAGATCGATCCTGCCACATTAGGCGCAGAAGATGCCAAAGATGTACAAATTTCTTCTGAAGTATTAGAACAAAAATTAGTTGAAGTTAAGACTCAACTGGCACAAGAGACGGATTCTATAAAACGTGCCACTCTTTTTTTAGATTTGGGTGGAATTTACTTAGACTTACAAAAAGAAGTTGAAGCTTGGAAAATGGGACAACAAGCGTTTAAAGTTTTTATTTCTGTTGAAAATTGGGAATATGCAGTACTGGCTTGTGATTTAATGTTTGGGGCAGATCAGCCTGATTCCTTAGTTGCCTTAGGCAATGGGGTTTGGTTAGCGGTGACTTTTCCGATTGAACCAGAACTTAGTATCGCGATGTTAGAGCACATTGTGGATGAAACACCGAATGATTCTGATGGTGGGGCAGTAGCAGCTGCAGCGGCATGTTATATCGCGGATTTTCGTACAACTGATAACGATCGTGAAAATTTATTGTTTTTTAGTAATCAATTATTGGCAAAAGTAGGACGTCGCCATGGTAATATTAGTACCCAAGTGGAGTTTGAGGCTTGGGTAAAAAAACTTGAATTGGATTCCCCTAATGATTTTTTAGGACGTTTATCGCAAGTGTTGGAGGTGATGGTGCAAGATGATTGGTGGATAGATAGGGATGCGCTGAGAGACAAGTTACCTAAAGATTAAAACAGCCTAAACAGGGGCAAATGCCCCTGTGGCAATTATGATGATTTAGTACTCAAAAGGTGTAATTTTCGATATAAAGTTCGTTCACTCACTCCAAGCTTTTGAGCTAAGCTTTTATTATCCCCATTAAAATATTGCACTGCCCACCGTAAGTATTGTCGCTCTACCTCTCTCAATGGTTTTACACCCTGAGGTTGTGGTTTCTCATCCGTTTTGTCCATGAGATATCCACATTCTTCGGGTAAATATTCGGGTAAAATCACATCTCCATCCGCTAATAAACTGGCGCGTTCTAAAATATTTCGTAATTCACGAACATTTCCTGAAAATTCATACATTTGTAACAAACGCAAAGCTTTAGGATGTACAGATAATTTGCGTTCTGGTGCAATTCGTTGCAATTGATTATCAATCAATAAGGGTAAATCATCGCGCCGTTCGCGTAATGGGGGTAAAGAAATAGGAAAGGTATTAATACGATAATATAAATCTTTGCGAAACTTTCCTTGAACAACCATTTGTTTCAGATTGCGATGTGTGGCACAAATGACGCGAAAATCTGATTTTTTTGGTTCAATACTACCCACACGCCGATAAATACCTGTTTCCAAGAGACGCAATAGTTTTACTTGTAAATTTAATGGAATATCACCGATTTCATCAAGAAAAAGTGTGCCACCACGTGCGGCTTCAATTAAGCCTTGTTTACGGCTATGTGCACCAGTAAATGCACCTTTTTCATGTCCAAATATTTCACTTTCAAATAAGCTTTCTGATAAACCTGAACATTCAACGGGTATCAAAAGTCCTTTTGCTCGTTTACTGTTACTATGTATTGCTTGCGCCACTAATTCTTTACCTGTTCCAGATTCACCGAGTAATAAGACACTAGTTTCACTAGGAGCAACGCGATAAATCTGCTCTAACATATAGTTAAAAGACTTGGAACGTCCAACTAAACGATGCTGTTGTGTTTCTTGTGTGTTGGCTACTTTGCTACAACGCATAATTTCAAGCAAATAAATTATTTCACCTTTATTGTTAGATATAGGTAGAGTTTCTATATTAACATGGGCTTTACCGTATGGCGTATAATGCAAATGAAGTGCTTGTTGTGGTTGTTTTGTTTTTAAGGAGGCTTTTAAGGGACAACTTTCACCCTCTTGATCACAAGGGTGTTTATAATGATGAGAAATTTCATAGCAATAATGATGCTTAACTAATTCTTCTTTGCCATAGTAGCATTGATAGGCAGTATTAGCAGCCAAAATATGGTAGTCTTTACTGACTAAGATTGCTGGTTCAGGAAAATATTGTAGTAAGTTTTTGATTTCAGCAGAAATTGTCATAACTAGATTCTCAATTTATAGTGACAAATAATATTGACATATTTGTCATTAAGTGTCAAATATGACATTTTTAAGAATCTAAGGATACCTATTGTGACCCTAAAAAACAACGCGTTTGTACGGTGAATGTACAAATTATTTATGGATATTTTGGAAATGGTGGGCAAGATAAACCTTTGCCCACCCTACGAAGAGTTTCTTGAAATGAAAGGGATGTAATGGATATTTTGGAAATGGTGGGCAAGATAAACCTTTGCCTACAATGTCATTTTGAAATTTAATTGTAGGGTGGGTAAGCGGGCATCGTGAGATTGGAAAGGATGAGATATTTCACCCGCTTGCCCACCATTTCTTGAGATATTTTTGAAATGAAAGGGATGTAATGGATATTTTGGAAATGGTGGGCAAGATAAACCTTTGCCCACCCTACAATGGCTTATCAGGGAAAAATTTGCATTCCAGTTGAATAATGGGAAAAGTATCGAGTAAAATGATTGAACCTTTTTAAGGCATATTTCTCAGAAGAAGTGTTCTATTTGTCTAAACAACGTTTTAGATAAATGTGCGTCGCTTGATCATCAGGATAAATCTGCAAGACTTGTTTGAAACACTTTATTGCCTTATTAATGTGTTTTTGGTGATAATATGCCAACCCAAACTCAAAATTATCACGGGTTTTCATTTTTAATTCAAAAATATTGGGAGAGTCAGCATCAAAAACTTCATAAACTGTCACGGGCTCTGACTTACCCTTAGCTTTAACGATATCAATGATACGAATGGCATATTGAGAAATATCATTTAAATGAGAATAAGTATATTGAGAAATGAGTAATCTAGTCCCATACATTTTCGTCATATTTTCAATTCTCGCAGCTAAATTCACAGCATCAGAAATCACCGTGCCATCCATGCGATTTTTACCCCCAATTGTCCCTAACATTAATGCACCAGTATTCAAACCAATGCCAATTGAGATAGGGTCGTAAGCTTGTCTCCCTTGGTTATATTTTAATAATTTTCTTAACATGGCAATCGCACCACATAAAGCATCATCAGCACTGCTTGGAAATAATGCCATAATAGCATCCCCAATATATTTATCAATAAAACCATGATTCAGAGCAATAATCGGTTCCATTTGACCTAAATAAGAATTGATAAAATCAAAATTTTCTTGCGGAGTCATTTTTTCGGATATTGAAGTAAAACCACGAATATCAGAAAATAAAATGGTCATTTCTTTAGCAACTTGATCACCCAATTGAACATCAAGAATAGAATCTTTATCTAACAACCTAATAAATTCATAAGGAATAAAACGTTCAAAGGCTTTGTTTATTCTATAAAGTTTATCTTGCTGTATTTCTTCCAATTGCTTGGAAAATGCTTCAAGTTGTTGATTTTTTATTCGTAAAGCAGCATCTACATTAACACGTATGATATAGGTTTTGGTTAGAAAAGCAGAGATGCTCATAATTAACAAAACCAATGCCATAAATGGTATTGCTATATGCTTTAAAATTTTACGAGTGTTTATCTGTAAAACAGAAATTGGAACGTAGGAGATAAGTTTCCAGTGATATTCCAAAACACTTATATTTTTCAGGCTAGGTAAAAAAGCCTTTTGAGTACCACTACTTGATTTTTGACCTTCTAAAAGAGGATAAATAGTGCTAAAGCTGAAGAAACCCTTATTTGTATAAAATTGACCTGATTTTGCTTGTGTGATTTTCTGCCATTCTTCAGAAAAACGATTGCCAAATGTTTTGTCAATACCATTTTGAAACATAAATCCCCATTCATCTTGAGAAACTGATCCCTTGAGCCAAAAACCCTCCGCATTCAAAAGCATAAATTCACAAGAAGCCGTCGCCACCCTTTTGTGCAATTTTTGGAGTAATTTTTCACCAAGATAGTTGAATAAGATGATACCCCTCTTTTTACCCGCCTTATCGAATACTGGTGTACCAAAACGAATCATCGGTTTTAAAGGATATTCTATTTGTCCCTGCTCAATATTCAAATCAAAGGGTGAGACAAATACATTTCCCTGCTGTAACATAAAAGTATCTTTAAAATAATACCGTTTTCCCTTTGATTGCAGTTGTTGTGGTGGAACAATAAACGGATTACCTGCATTCCCATTAATGCGAATAATTTCCATCCCAGTTTCATTTAAAAAACGAATTTGCTCATACATTTTTTTTCTGCTTGCAAACAAATGATATCCATTTTCTAAAATACGCCGTTGGGGAATAGAATCATTTTCAAGTAATTGCTGTAATTCATATTGTTCTGACAAAAACATCAAATCCGATACAATGTAATTAAACTCATTGACAATTTGTTCATTTTGTCCATTAAGATTTTCAATGGCTTGGATTTCTAAAATTTTTTTGTTAATTGTTACTTCTTGATAATAAATAACAATGGCAATAAGTAAGAAAGGTAGCAATAGTAGCAAAAATGTGATGAGAAAGCGTTTTAACTTGTCACTTGTTGACATAATTCACGCTCTACTAAAAAAACTGCAACTTGTCCCATTATTTTATGACGGATCACGTGCCAGGATGCAGGTAAATTGGGCTCTTTTAGCGTGCTTTCGGCTTCGATATAAATATAAGCACGTGCTGAAAGCCACCCGCCTTCTTCTAATAGTGTATAACAGGGCTGAAGTAAATTGCATCCAAAAGGTGGATCTAAAAAGACAATATCAAAAGTTTCAGGAGTACCTTTCAAAAATTTAAGAGCATCAGCGCAAATAATTTTTATATTTGGGGCAAAAGTACTTACCTGTTGTTTTAAGCCTTCTGCAATTTGACGTTCTTTGTCGACTAGAAGCAAATGTTTTGCGCCACGTGACCCCGCTTCTATGCTTAAAGCTCCTGTTCCTGCAAATAAATCTAAACAGCGGCTACCTGGTATTTTACCAGCTAGCCAATTAAATAAAGTTTCACGTACACGATTTGGTGTGGGTCGTAATCCAGCTTTATCAGGGACTTGTAATTTTCGCCCTCTCCACTCTCCCGCAATGATACGTATCTTTCCTGTCATTTAATCTAATACCTTAACACCCTTATCGCTACCCAATAGCAAAACGCTTGCTGGACGAGAGGCAAATAATCCATTAGTTACAATACCTGTGATTTCATTAAGCTGGGTTTCTAATTTCACAGGCTCGAGAATTTTTAAATTGTGTACATCTAAAATCATATTTCCATTATCGGTGGTAAAACCTTCCCGCCAGATTGGTTTTCCACCCAATTTTACTAATTCACGTGCAACATAACTCCGTGCCATTGGGATCACCTCAACAGGGAGCGGAAATGTACCAAGCACATCCACTAATTTACTATCATCAGCGATACAGATAAAGCGTTTACTTACAGCAGCGACAATTTTTTCACGGGTTAATGCACCGCCTCCGCCTTTAATTAAGTGTAAATGCCGATTAGATTCATCTGCACCGTCGATATAAACGGAAATTTCATTAACACTATTGAGTTCAAAGACAGGAATACCATTGGCTTTGAGGCGTTCTGCGGTGAGATTGGAACTCGCGACTGCTCCCTCAATTTTGTGTTTAATAGTGGCAAGGGCATCAATAAAATAGTTCGCTGTACTACCAGTGCCAACACCTATAATACTATCTTCAATCACATATTCTAAAGCTGCTTTAGCAACACGCTGTTTTTTTTCATCAGATGTCAAAATTTTAAGCTCCTTTTTAAGTTATCAGTCGTAACTGATAACTGATAACTTGTTAATTGTTCATCATACCATTAATATTATATCCACAATCAACATAAGTAATTTCGCCCGTAATCGCTGAGGCTAAATCAGAACATAGAAAAGCTGCAGCATTGCCCACTTCTTCAGTGGTGACATTACGTCGCAATGGCGCATTTTTTTCAAAAGTGTCTAGCATCTGACGAAAATTTGCAATGCCAGAGGCGGCTAAAGTGCGTATAGGTCCAGCTGATATCCCATTAACACGAATGCCTTCAGGACCTAGACTATAAGCAAGATAACGTATATTCGCTTCTAAACTAGCTTTTGCTAAGCCCATGACATTATAATTGGGCATAGCACGTTCTGCACCAAGATAACTGAGGCTTAATAATGCTGCTTTTCGGCCTTGCATCATACTACGCCCTGCCATTGCTAAAGCAGAAAAACTATAAGAACTAATTTCATGGGCTGTTTTAAAACCTTCCCGTGTGGCATTTTCTAAATAGGGTCCTTCTAATTCTTTTCTGGGCGCAAAAGCTACAGAGTGAATAATAATATCCAAACCATCCCAAGATTTTTTTAAATTATCAAAAACAGCTTGAATTTGCTCATCGCTACTAACATCACAGGGCAAAGTGATATTTGAATTGCATTCACCCGCCATTTTTTGGACTCGATTGCAAAGTTTGTCATTTTGATAAGTAAAAGCTAATTCTGCGCCTTCACGGTGTAAAGCTTGTGAAATTCCCCAAGCAATTGAACGGTTACTCGCTAAACCAACAATAAGGGCACGTTTACCTGCTAAAAATCCCATAATGATTCCTAAAATTGGGTGAATTTATACTATGATGTGTTAAAACTAATAATTCAAGTTGACATCAAATATAAAAAGGGCTATATTTCAAATATGTATGAAGAAAGAAAATTTACAAGATATTCCACTAATATAATTTGTGAAGTCAACTATCCTAATGAATCTGTACAAAAACAACTACATTTAAAAAATGTTAGTTTGGGAGGTATGGCGTTTGAATCTGATATTGAATGGGAAATAGGGACTCTTATTAATATCCAGCTATTGTTTAATCCACTCATTAAAGTTATTGGTAAAGTGATCAGATGTTCATTTAATGGAAATTTGTTTGATATTGGCATTAAATTGAATGAAAAATATAGTGAAGACAAACAACTTCAAGACTATAAAAATATGATCGCAACTATTATTGAGAATGTGCACACATCATGGGACTAAAAAAAAGACTGTTTATCAGACATCCCACCAATATACCCATAGAATTATGTCGTGTGGCTCAATCTGTTATGACTAAGCAATTAAGTAATATTTGTTTATGCGGATTGGCTTTTAAATCAAATATTAATTGGGCACTTGGGACAATCATTACTATTCGTATCCCATTGGTTGATCCAACATTTGAGACAAGTGGTCGGGTTGTTCGGTGTCAGAAAAATACAAGTGACTTTGAAATTGGTGTTGAATTTCTGAGTACCAATGATGCTTTCAAAGTACGCATGATAGAACAGCTATGTCAAATTGAAGAATATAGAAAAAAAGAGCAAGAACGAGCCTTAACGATTGAGGAAGCAGCTATAGAATGGATAAGTCGCAATGCAGCTGATTTTCCAGCACTGGAAACCTGATTAAGGTTTGATGCGAGTCATCTTTTGATGACGATAACTTTGAATGACAATGACAATTTCAAAAGGTTCTTCTACATTATTTGTAAAATGCACACGTACTGCATTAGGTAATCCTTGCTGTTTTTGAGCAGACCACGTTTTTAACCATTTTGTATCTTCTTCAATTATTTCATCAATATATAAATATTCAAAATAGGCTTTATAAGTTTGAAGAACAGTTATTGCAGTTGCATGTTTTTCTAAGCGCTCTGTGGGATTACCAGCCAATGCGGGCACAATACGAATATCAATCCCAGATTTTTCATCATTTGGCAATAATTGCCATGCCATAAGTCCAGATTGTCTGCCAGGTGAAACGGTTGAGATCCAAGACATCTTTTCTTCATCACCTTCAAAAAAAATATAGTTTTTGTTTTCATCACGATCTTTATAAGTATAAGGAAAAGCGCCTTGTATTGCCCGTTCAATCTGTAATAAAACCAACACCTTATCAATGCTATCATCCAAACGATTGCTTGAACGTGTCCATTCTTTGACTACAAGATTCATTCCCATTGCCAACATCAACATGATGAGTGCTGATAAAGTCAATGCAATCAATATTTCTAGCAGGGTAAAGCCGCCTGATGTTAATTTTTTTATTTTCAATGCGCTGTATCTCGTAATATCAAGCGGACTGTGGTCAATTCTAACCCAGTTTTATTATCACGCAATTGGTAGGATTCTAAAGCCAGCCGCATGGTTCGTGTTTGGCGTTCTGGTTTTTCTAAGGGGTCGTCAATATGCAATTCTATAGTTTTTTTATAGCGTTCTGGTAATTTGGGATACTCTGGTTTTTTTTCAACTTGGGCTGCGTTGAGTGCTGACCGTAAAAATACAGTCTGTTCAATATCATTAACTGCTTTAAACGCTAAACGTTTACTACTTGCCAATAATCCAAAGACAGTACCTAAAACCATGCCAACGATTGCCATTGCTACAAGCACTTCAAGCAAGCTAAAACCATTGCGTTTATTCATATAATATCTCAGACTCAATCTTACCAGTGATAGGATTGACAGTAATTTTAGCTTTATGTTCTAAATGAGTCAAAATAATATCACCGCCACTACTCCCCCCTTCAGGATAAAAGGTGATTTTTATTGTATTAGTAATCTCCTTGATTTCCCCTCCTAATTGCACCTTAGCTCCCCGACTTACCCAATGCCCTACCGTTGTTTTCTTGTGATCATTAGTTTTTTTACCTGTAGAAAAAAGAGCGACTTTCGCTTTACCATCCACAATAGCAGAGCGGCGGGCATACTTCAGTACTGCCATCACTTCACGCACTTGTGCTTTAAGAACAGTCACATCACTACTGTTGAGACGTGGAATAACAATGCCTACTAGCATGCTGAGAATTGCCATGACAACAAGCAATTCCAACAAACTAAAGCCATTAATTCTTTTTTTTGACATTAAATTAACTTTGCCAATGGACAATATCGTCTTCACCGCCCTCTTGACCATCTGCCCCAAAGGAATAGAGGTCATAATCACGTCCCTCATCGCCAGGTTTTTTGTATTGATATTCATTACCCCAAGGATCTTTTGGCATCCTTTTTGTTAAATAAGGTCCATTCCATTTTGGACTATTTGAGGTATTATTAATTAAGGCATCCAAGCTACTGGGATATTTAAACATATCCAAGCGATAGGTATCTATTGCGCTTTCAAACTGAGAAATTTGTGTCTTTGCGGTTTTATCTTGTGCTTTACTCAAGTGTTTCCAAATTGTGGGACCGACTATCCCAGCTAACATCCCGAGAATGACCATCACAATCAATAGCTCCATCAAGCTAAAGCCTTGTTGTTTATGAGACATGGATTATTAAGTTCTCCGTTAAAATTTTAATATATCGTTTATTTGCTATACTTAGTTTAGTCTATTATTTGAAAATATCAAGCTTAGGAGTCATTATCAATGAAAGTGAATGTCGGTACTATAGATAGAATTATCAGATTAATCATGGGGTTAGGAATTTTTGCAGCAGGTATGTATTATCAAAGTTGGTGGGGAATGATGGGTTTAGTGCCTGTATTCACGGCTGCTTTTGGCTTTTGTCCAGCTTACCTGCCCTTTGGCTTTTCAACAGCCTGTAGCACAAAAGACTAATGCTATTTGCCCTTTTAAATAGACCTCATTTATGGGGTCTTTGTTAAATTTATGCGCTATTCCTTGCTCATTCACCTACATGCTGAACAGCATGTCAGTTGGTCTACCTTTGATGCCACGGGAAAAATTATAAATAACGCGACAGATGTCCCACTCGACACAATACCACGCGATTATAGTCGTCTAATAGTGTTGATACCTGGTACAGATGTCGTATTAACACACGCTAATATTCCCAGTAAAAAGCGGCAACATAAGATACAAGCTGTTCCATACGTTCTTGAAGAGCAATTGACCGAAAATATTGAAAATTTACATTTTGCATTGGGAACATGGACATCAGATGAGATTAGTGTCGCTGTTATTGCACGTGTACAAATGTCAGCCTACATCGCACGTTTGAATGCGGTGGGGCTTACACCAACAGTGATCATGCCAGATATTCTTGCAGTCCCGAAACCTGTGGATGGTTGGGGTATCTTATATTTGAATGATATCGTATTAGTACGTACAGGTTTACATGCAGGCTTTGCGATTGAATCAAATTGTCTCAAAACAGCTTTTGAACATAATCCGCCTGAAAAAATAACGGTTTATAACAATGCACCGGTTGTGAATGATTTAGGAATTCCTGTCACCGTCAAAACTCATGAACAAGATATCGCTTGCTTAGTACAAGGTGTGATTGAAAATCAGCCCTTAAATTTATTACAAGGCGATTACCTCCCCCAAAATAAAATCATAAACCTAATTCGCCCCTGGCGATTAACGGCTCTATTATTATTATTATTAGCAGGAGTACATGTTACAAAACTAGGGATAGAATATGAGCAACTAAGCCAACAACGTGTCGCCTTAAAGATACAAATTGAAAAGGTGTACCGAAAGACTTTTCCAAAAGCGCGTAAAATTGTTAATCCACGTGTACAAATGGCGCAACGATTAAAACTCTTACGTGCTCAACAAAGACATGGTACAAATGAACATTTTTTGTCTCTTTTAACTCATATTAGTACGCCGATAGCGCAACTTGATGTTAATATCAAGCGTATTCATTATAGTCAAAAGCGTTTGGATATAGAACTGGAAATAGGGAACTTACAAAGTCTAGAAAATTTGAAACAACGTCTAAGTAGAAAGGTAAAAGTAAACATACACTCTGCTATCAGCCGCAATCAGTTAGTTGAAAGTAGTTTGCGGATTCAAAGTAAATAGGAAAAAAAAATGAAAAAACAGAACAGTTTAATTTTGGCGATACTGATTAGTCTATTTATCCCTGTCCGAGCCGCTGCTCCTGTCGTACATGCTGTATTGTTCTATTCTCCTAGCTGTTCCCATTGCCACACCTTGATATCTGAAGAACTTCCACCGATTCTTCACAAGTACGGTGAACAATTAGATATTATAGCGGTGAATGTTCAACAAGTGGATGGACAGGCCTTATATCAAGCTGCTATCAAGCACTTTCAGATTCCTAAAGATCGTTTAGGTGTACCCACTTTGATTATTGATACAGAAGTATTAGTGGGCACTGATGAAATTATGATGGTTTTTCCAAAATTGATTGAAGATTTCTTAGCACAAGGCGGAATGGATTGGCCAAAAATTCCAGGCTTTCATAAGACTATTTTCAAGACACCTGCGCCTGCTAACAAGGTAGAGTCAGCAGAACTGCTTCAAATGCCCACTGTGGAATTAAGTTTAACGGAAAAACTGGCACGTGATCCAATAGGCAATGGTTTGGCAATTTTCGTACTAATTGGTATGATTTTCGTTATATTTCATACACTTGTGTTATTTAAACATCCCAAATCTCCATTAAAAGCCACTAAAATTGTGCCAATATTATGCTTATTGGGTCTTGCGGTGTCCAGCTACATGGTGTACATAGAAATGTACCATTTGACAGCCGTTTGTGGTCCTATAGGTGATTGCAACATGGTACAACAAAGTGAATATGCCAAATTATTTGGCGTATTGCCTATCGGTATCCTAGGGTTTATCGCTTATATCGCGATTCTGTTAGCTTGGAGTATTGGTCAGTATGCTTCAGAAAAAATAGCACAGATAGGACGTTTAACACTGTTTGGTTTAACGCTATTGGGTACCTTGTTTTCAATTTACCTGACTTTTTTAGAACCCTTTGTTATTGGAGCAACTTGTCTATGGTGCTTGACTTCAGCAATTATTATGACAAGTTTATTGTGGAACACACGGGCAATTAAATAATATTTTTGGTGGGGACAACGAACCCACCTTTTTTGGGATAATAATTGATGAATATTCACTCTTTGACGTATAAAAATAAAGAAATAGAATGGACATTAGAGCCAATCACATTTCAACCCCTTACATTATTAGTCGGTGCCTCAGGTGTTGGTAAGACAAAAATTTTGAATGCCATTTTGAATTTGAAGAAAATTTCACGTGGTCAATCTTTGAATGGGGTAGAATGGCATATTAAATTTTCAACCCATAAGGGACATATCTACGAGTGGCAAGGCAAATTTGAAAATAAAGTGAATCCACAAAGATTTGTTAATGAGAGAGACGAAAAGGATTTACCTAGAATTATAGATGAAAAACTATTGATTAATGACAAATTGGTCATTAAACGAACGGAAACTGAAATCCTATTTAATGATGTAAAAACGGTTAAGTTATCTCAAATAGAGAGTGTGATTTATTTGTTAAAAGAAGAAGACGACATTAAAGATATCTATCAAGAATTTGGTCAAATTTTATTTGATTATGAGTGTAGCAATCGCTACAATCTCACAGAACGCATGTTGTTGGAAATATTAATTGATAATCACTTGAAACCTGAGTTGATAACACTCGATTCGATTAGAAATAGTGATAAACCTTTGAATATAAAATTCTACTTATCTTCTAAAATTAACATATTTAATGAAATTAAAGAGGCTTTCATTGATATTTTTCCTTATGTAGAAGATATAAAGGTGGCACCGCTTGAGAAAAGTCAATTTAAATTTATTTTGAAAGAAATACCCTATCTCCAAATAAAGGAAAAAGGCGTTCGCAATTGGATTAATGCAAGAAATATGTCATCTGGTATGCTTCGGACTTTGATGCATATTGCAGAACTTTATCTTTGTGCAGATGGTACACTCATCTTAATTGATGAATTTGAAAATAGCCTGGGTATTAATTGTATTGATGAGGTTACAGACAGTATCATCAATAAGCGCAAAAGTTTGCAATTTATCATTACAAGCCATCATCCATATATTATAAATAATATAGATTTCAAAAATTGGAAATTAATAAGCAGACAAGCGGGTGTGGTAAAGAGTTATGAAGCAACAAAGCTTATTAGTGGAAAATCAAA
>DAOVTJ010000166.1 GCA_030633165.1 Thiomargarita sp.
AAAACCAGTTTTTTTATATCTAATGTTTTTGAAGACGCTTTTCTCCCAGTAAATGGGATTATTGAAATATCTCATTATTAGAAAGTACTTTCAATTCTGTGATGGTTTTGTTAAGTTGACCCACAACGGTTTTCATTATTTTTACAATATTATGAAATTGTTCAGCACGATGTTCAAACGAATATAATGCATATTTTTGTTGACGAAGAGTTCTTTTGACATCATTCGCATCATCATAAGCTTGTCTGATGCCCTTTTTCACTATTTTCAATTCAAGCCTATCTGTTTTCATGGATTTAATAAAGGGAGTCAATTCTAATAAATCAAGTTTTTCCATGCGTTGAATATCAATATCAGCTGCCATCAGTGCTTCATTAATGCCAAACATTAAGGTACCAGCAGGTTTTGTATAGGCAATAAGTTGATCAATAATACTGATCGTTTTTGTCCAGTGTTGAGTAATTTCTTTTTCATTGCTATCATCAACCCCTGTAATTTTTTTAATTTTTATTTGGAGCTCTGTAATTTGAGTAATGA
Organism: Thiomargarita sp.; assembly: GCA_030633165.1. Lineage (GTDB taxonomy): Bacteria > Pseudomonadota > Gammaproteobacteria > Beggiatoales > Beggiatoaceae > DAOVZS01. Next base: position 538 of record DAOVTJ010000166.1, read on the forward strand.
GTTTTTTTAGCTCTTTGACAATGCGATTAATCCTAAAATTGATATCTTCAGTCGGTAACATAATAGTGGTTGCGACAAGAAGTTGACATTCTTCAGAAATCTTTTTGATGTATTTTTTGTATTCAGGTAATTGATATTCTTTAAATGAACACATTTTTATGATTAAGTCAGATGACTTGTCCATCATTTTTTTGATGTCAATTAAGGTTGTTTCAGGGACATCACTGACTATCACTTCTTGGTTCAATTTACTTGCACAAGAAGAAAAATGTGTGATTTCTGCTAACATCTGGTGTACTTGGTTACTAGAGATTTGTTCATTTGCATATTCAAGTTCTCTCAAGTAAAGACCACATCTTTCAAAATCAGAAACGATTTCATCTTTGTTCACCAAGTTATGAAGTGTAAAAAAATTTTTTGACAGAGATTCAAACTTTTGCTGAAAAACAGGCCAAAAACGTTTTAAATCATCATAATTCTGTTCACAGTTCACTTGTTCAACATGACCCAAAATGTGAAACCACCAATTTTTCATGGTTATCCAAGTACTCTTTTTCGGTTCTATTGAACAAATAGGTTCATTCTTAACTATTTTTATAGGGGCTTGGGTAACAGATTCTTCTTCACTATTTATAATAGTGTTTGGGGTAACAGAATTTTCATCTATAATAGTATCTGGGGTAACAGAATCATCTTCACTTTTTTTTATAAGCACAGGAGTTACTGACGGTTCTTCACCGACAGTAACAGAAGGTTCAATTGATGTTACTGCATTTTCTTGTGCAATAGCTAAATTCAACACGAAATATAGGCTATAGCAGATCAAAATCATTTTTTTCATATTTAAATTTACTTTGCTTGTAATTAAATCAGGGTTTCCAACTCTCCAATTTATTTTTCAAATCATTAGGAAGATCTACATCAGCATCAAATCCTATCAGTTCCAATGCTGGCAGTGTCAACGGGTCCCCAAATTCTATATCAAACGTAACATTTTTGTTATCTTTTAAGTTTAGCAAAGATAAATGTGCTAATGGAGAAAATGTCAGGTGTCCCAAATTATTTTTTGACAAATCTAAAACCTGTAACTGGGGATTAAGTTGAGCAAAGTCTATATTTTCTAATTGATTTTGGCTCAAATTTAAAACTTGTAGTGCCTTGATGTCATGCAAGTTCATACCAGCTAGTGTTGTTATGTGATTATGAGTGAGATCAAGCTGATATAAATATTTGAAGGAAGATAAATCACCGTAATTTTCAGCATCACCGCCAGTGTTAGATAGTATTAATACGCGCAATTTTATTGATTGTTGCCAAATCGGTGGCAATGTCCCTACTATATTACACCAACCTCCCCAACATGTTTCTTTGAATAATGGATTGTGAGAGAGAACTAATATTTCCAAAGTGGGCATTTTGGGTAGTGATAATTTTTCTGGATTAAGTTGATTATGTGAAATATCGAGTTTGCGTAATTGGGTAAATTTAGCTAACCAGACGGGTAATTCCAGTAATTCTAAGTGGCTCAAGTCTAAAGTTTCTGCTTGTTGCAAACATGAAGGACTGATATCTTTGGGGATGTTGCTAGTTTGACGTTCTCCTTTAAAAGCGACTTTGACTCTATGCATGGCTTCAATATCTTTGCGGTTGAGTCGTTCAGTATTTTTTGCAGGAGTGCAACGAAGTTCTAAGGTAATATTTTGATTAGTGCTATTATTTTCAATATCCGTCGCGGTAATTTGAATGTGTTTTTTCCCACTTCTTGGAAGTGATACTTGATAGGAAAAAAGTCCTTGCTGATCGGCATGTACAGTTTGCTCGTTGATGGTGATACTTATGTCACTTTGATCAATAACTTGACCACGTAATGTATATGCTGTCGTATTTTCTATGATATGTTGTTCAGGTAAGACAATCTGCGGTGGAATGGTGTCATTATTAATGATTGTGATATTTTGAAGGGTTTGGTTATTAAAAATATCTTTAGCGATGAGTTCAACAGGATTTTCGCCTATTTGCAGTGTAATTTCAGAAGAAAAACGTCCTTGGTTGTCTGGGTGGACCATTGTCTCATTGACGGTGATCATGCTTATGTCGCTTTGGTCAATCACTTGACCATGTAATGTGTATTTGGTCGCATTTTCTATAAAATGCTGTTCAGGTAAGACAATCTGCGGTGGAATGGTGTCATTATTAATGATTGTGATATTTTGAAGGGTTTGGTTATTAAAAATATCTTTAGCGATGAGTTCAACAGGATTTTCTCCTATTTGCAGTGCAACATCTAAAGAAAAAATTCCTTGTGTGTCTGGATGTACACTTTGCTCATTGATAATAAGAGACACGTCTGTCTCGTCAATAATTTGCCCTTGTAATGTGTATCTTGTCGCATTTTTTATGAAATGCTGTTCAGATAAGACAATCTGCGGTGGCTTGGTATCATTATTAATGATCGTGATATTTTGAAGAACGTGTTTATCAAAAATATCTTTGGCGATGATTTTAATGGGATTTTTTCCGAATTGCAGTGCAATATCAAAAGAAAAAACACCTTGTTTGTCTAACAGCACCGTTTGAGCATTGATAGTAAATGAGGCTAGATCTGTCTTATTAAGAACTTGACCACGTAATGTGTAATTGCTCGTGTTTTCTACGATAATCTGATTGTTTAGACCAAAAATACGCGGTCCTTTCAATGTCAAAATTTCTTTTCCACTTGAAACGTCCCACAATTTTATACTGTGATCAGAAGATCCCGACAAGAACAATTGACTATCTGGGCTAAAAGCAACGGCATTGACCCAATTGGAATGTCCTTGTAATGTCAGAAGATTTCGACCATTTGAGATATCCCAAATGTTGAGGGTACGATCCGACGACGCTGATAAAGCAAGTTTACCATTTGGGCTAAATGCGACGGCATTGACCCAATTGGAATGTCCTTTCAATGTCAGAATATTGTGTCCTGTTGATATTTCCCATAGTTTTAGCGTCTGATCAGAAGAACCTGATAAGGCGAGTTTGCCATTTGGGCTAAAAGCCACTGCATTTATCCAATTACTATGTCCTTTTAAGGTTCGGATCTCACGCCCTGTTGATATTTCCCACAATTTGAGAGTAGTATCCCTTGAACCTGACAAGGCGAATTTTCCATCTGGGCTGAATGCTACTGCATTTACCCAATCGGTATGCCCTTTGAATGTCCGAATGTTTCTACCTGTTGAGACTTGCCACAGTTTAAGACTTTGATCATCAGAGCCAGATAAGGCAAATTTGCCATCAGGACTAAACGCGACAGCATTGACATCATTGCTATGTCCTGTAAATGTCCTAATTTCTTGTCCTGTTGAAATATCCCAGAGTTTGAGAGTATTATCTCTTGAACCTGATAAGGCATTACCATTAGGACTAAAGGCAATAGCACTGACAGAGTGGCTATGTCCTTTAAATGTCCGAATCTCTCGCCCTGTTGAAATATCCCAAAGTTTAAGGGTCTGATCAGAGGAACTTGATAAGGCGTGTTTACCATCAGGGCTAAATGTTACCGCTTTTACCCAATTGGTATGTCCCCATTGTATCAAGATATCAGGTTGAGCATGTACGATTCCCCCTCCTAAGCAAAAGAAGAGGAATATCCATTTTAAATCTTGCATAAGCCTATTCTCCATTAATTAATACAACAATTCAACAGGGTCGCTCTTAGAAGCCAAGTAAGCTGCCACTGCTGCAACAACAGTTGTGACTATTATAACAATAATAAACACACTTGAAAATGCGCTTAAATCTAGGGTCATCGCATTAACAATGGTTGCAAATTCTGTTGTGGTTTCTATGGTTGATTGTAGATAATATCTAGCGATTGCAAAAACTCCCCAACCAACACCAATGGCAAAAATAGAAGCCAATACTGTTAATAATACATATTCACAAACTAGCATTAAACCGACAAATGATTTTGGATAACCTAAAATAAAGAGTTGTGCCATTTCTCGCTGCCGTCTATCAACATTAATTTTTGCTAATGCACCAACAGCTAATAAAATAAAGACAACTGACAACCACACGGTTAAATTGAATAATGTGGATAGCCGTTGATCTTGTCGTTTTAATTTGTCAATCGCGTAAATATTATATTGTACATTATACCCAGGCAATGCTTTTACTAATTGTCCATGTAAATTCTCTACCTCTTCAACGGCATTGGCAAATACAAGAAGTTCATCATAATCAATACGTTGTTGAGCCTCAGAGGGATAAAATATCGGTGAATAATTGTCATACTTAAAAATCGCAGCACCATCAATAATGTTTTGCAATCTAAATACTGACTTTGGTTTAGTATAAAATGGACAATCCATCCCTTCTGGACATTGATAATAAGCAATAATAAAAGCAGGGATTGATAATCCTGCTAATTGTAAGCTTGCCATACCAAGCGGTGTCTTAGCATTATAAGGGGCTACTATTTCAACCCCATCTTCTGATAATCCTTCAGTCCAAAAATCTAATCTTTTGCCACCCCATTGATTGATCATCTCTTCAATTCCTGGTAAGAAATCATACGAGGGTGGGCTAATGCCAGATAATTGGATTGTTTGGGTAGTCTCAAATTGAACTAAGTCTACAGGTAAAGAAATTTTAGGTGTAATAGCAACATACGGACAATTTTGAAAATGGTGATAAAGTCGCTGTTCACAATCCCCTTTATTAGGTTCTACCTGTCCATTGTTTTCATTAAAGGTTTGGAGTGTGACTTGAAATTTATTAATATCAGTGAGCACATTCGGCATTTCTTCAACTTTAAAATTTTCTGCTTTGAGTCTTTTAACAATTTTTGTTTGTTGCTCTGAATCACACTGGCTATTAGGAAACTCAATAACACATTGCATGGTTTCAAAGTTTGGTAAACTATACTGCACTTGATCAGGTACCATTGGTAATCCAACTTCTTCACATCCCAAACCAATTGAATATTTTTTCAAACAGATACCGAGTTCTTCACTGGCATAAATTTTACGTCCAGGTACTTTTTGACGTGATACAATTTGAAAATCTCCACTCAAGGGAATATCATTGAGTGATAATCTCATTGGCATGCCCTTAAATTGTGTGTTATCCCATAATTCATACCATTGTTCTTTACCATAAAGGAGCTCTCCTAACTGATCTGATACGACGACTTCAAATAATCCAAACTCTGTGGAAATTTTAGGTGTAATTTGTAGGGCATCTGTTCTCGGGTCATCAGGTACTAATGTTTGTATTGTTTGAATTTGGGCGCCCCCTGTTCCTTCAACCATAACAATAGATTTTAGATTGCCAATTATCTGATATGGGTATTTTGAACTTAAATCTTTTAAAAACTCATGATTTA
>DAOVTJ010000192.1 GCA_030633165.1 Thiomargarita sp.
AATCCAGAAAAATTACTTGAAGCATCAACAGGGCTTGGCAAGGCGATGGCTGGCTTAGAAATTAGTACAATTCCTAAAGAACAAATTTTAGCAAACCGAGGGTGGTAAAGTGATAGGTGTTCTTGATTTACAAGGCGGTGTACAGGAACATCTTGATCATTTTTGTGCTTTAAATGTGCCCACACGAACGGTGAAGCTTGCAAATGAGTTAAATGGACTTGTTGGCTTAATCATTCCAGGTGGAGAAAGCACATGCCTCATGCGCTTACTTCATGTCTTTAATCTTTTTGAGCCAATTTTACAAGCACATCAACGTGGTATGAAAATTTGGGGAACATGTGCCGGTGCAATTCTGTTATCATCAAGTGGTTTCAAGTTAATTGATATTAAGATAAAGAGAAATGCATTTGGAGGACAATTAGACAGTTTTTCTAGCGAAAAACTGATACCTGCAGTCTCTCCAACACCGATACCATTAACCTTTATTCGTGCTCCAAAGATTATACATGTTGGTTCTGATGTTAAAGTTTTACTTCGTATTGAAAATTACATTGCTGCTGTCGAAACATCAGGTATTCTTGCGACGATTTTTCATCCAGAATTAACGCCTTCCTTAGCTTTCCACAAGTATTTTGCTACAAAGTGTGGCGTGTCAGTTTCTGATAATGATGGAAAATTTGCTTGGAATAGGCAAAGTTGGATGCGCCATTAGTCAATTTTGTGGGCATTATTGTCCACAAAATTAGAGGGTATCCAATAATCTTTTCAATTCTTCTTCATCCCCATTAAACACTGCATCTTCTATTTTATTGAAAAGTTTAGAATAAGGACAATCAAATCCCTGACAAAGCATTTGCATTTTGACAATCTGATCGACAACTTGTCCACTATCCAAAATTGAAAGTTGAGACAGTTTGGTAAACTCATCTAATAGCTCTTTTTCAAGAGACTTGGGTAATATTTTTTTTACAGCATTATTTTGATTTTTGTCTTGAGATAAATATTTGACTAATACAGGTAAAAGTTGATTAAAATCAATCGGTTTTGTTAAATATTCTTGGAAACCAGCGACATAAGCTCTCTTTTTTTGTTCTGATAAAGCATCTGCTGAAACCATCACAATGGGAATTGTGCTCCCTTTAGGGCTTGCCCAAATATTTTTAGCAGCTGTAATACCATCCATTTCAGGCATGTGCATGTCCATTAAGATTAAATTTGGTTGCAATTTCAAGGCTTTTTCTATGCCGATTTGACCATTATCTGCAGTATGCGTTTTTAAATTTAACAAAGTAAACAATACCATTAACATGTCCAAATTTATTGGGTTGTCTTCCACCAATAAAATCACATTGTCTTTAGAAAAGTTAAATTGATTAAAATCAATATCTGATGTCTCAATAACTGGTGTCATTGATTCCACCAATGGAATTTTTACAGAAAAAATTGACCCTTCTTCTGCAGTACTCTCTACCCTGATCTCTCCTTTTAATAACTCAACCATTTTTTGAGTAATTGTTAAACCTAAGCCTGTTCCCCCAAAATGACGTGTCGTGCTGGCATCTACTTGTTCAAAGGCATTAAATATTGCAGTTTGCCGTTTTTTTGGAATACCAATACCCTCATCAATAATTTGAAAAAGTATAAAATCGCCTTCCTTCATTGCGTTAAGTTGCACCGTCTTTCCTTGTGGGGTAAATTTCATAGCATTACCCACCAGATTCATTAAAATCTGATTAAGCTTTGTGCGATCCGAGTAAATTATCAGCGGCAACTGAGGGCTTAAATGATACTTAAAAGTAATCCCCTTGTGGATGGCTTGTGCTTGATTAATATGAAAAACGCCTTGCACCAACAATTTGAGATTCAAGTTTTCTTTTGATAAGGTCATCTTACCTGCTTCAATCTTAGATAAATCTAGAATATTATTGATTAACTCCGCCAGATTTTGTCCACTAAGTCGAATATTTTTCAAAAAATGTTGAAATTCTATAGGTAATGACAACTCCTTGCTTTGATGCTGTAAAATTTGCGAGAAACCCACAATGGCATTGAGTGGAGTACGAATCTCATGACTCATATTGGCGAGAAATTGTGATTTTGCATGGCTCGCCTTAGCTGTTTCTGTCATTGCAGTTTTATTTTTTTGAGACATCTTCTTAAAGTTATCAATCAATAGTTTGACTTCCGTAATTTGACTTTGAGGCCACTCAATATCTTGAGATTGCATTGAGAGCTTAGCGCTAATAGCTGAAAGTTTTTCCAAAGAAATTACCATCTGTTGACTGATCTTAGTTGATATCCACACAATAACAAGCACCATGATCAACATCAAAGTCAAATTTCTTATGTATAAGTCATACAAATGATTTTGATATGAGACTAAGGGCATTTTTACAAGCAAATGCCATTTCTCATTAATCTGAGTGCGATACACATAAAAAGAATTTTTCCAACGTATTATCTTGGCATCATTTTTAAATTTATCAGGAGTCCATAAAACAAGTTTTGTTTCAAGGGGAGGAATATATATTTGAGTATTATGTGTACTGACAACGACTTTATTATGAGTATCTAATAAGCTAATCCTGAAATCATCAGCATGGACTTGTAAGAATTTCTTCACTCTGCTTTGATTAAAATCCCCATTTTCAATAATACTTTTAAGTTGATGGTTTATGACTAAACTGTGACTTTTCAAGTGTTTAATCATATCTTTATTAAGATGATATACACTCAAATAAGTATTAAAAACCATAATCCCTAAAGCCACTGATAAAATAGATGTGGCTAATACATTATAAATTGTTCGTTGAAAAGAAATTGTTTCTTGTTTTTGATGTATAGGTGTATAAGCAAAGATTAGGGTTGCACATAAGGCGTTAAAAGTCCCATTAATAGTCCATTTTAGCGCAATCAACCAAGTGACTTGTATGTTCATTTCCATTACTTGACTGAAAAAGAACCATATTAAAGGTATACCTAAAAATATCCAATACAGTGCATCATACAAGACTAAATTGTGTCCTTGCCTATATTTTACTATGAGTCCCACCCAAAGTGTCTCACCCATTAAAAAAATAATAGCGTAAGGGTGTCCCCAAAGAATATATGTATAAAAACTGGCGAGAAGTGTTGCGATTAATCCCCAAATTACTCCCTCACGTTGCAAAATAATAAAGGTCGCAATACTACCCAATAATAAATCTACCCCAAAAAATAAAGGGATGCTGTAAATATTGCCAAGAATATTCGCAATGAGTAATACAGCAAGAATGAACCATTTTTTTGTTAAATTGGCTCTCATTGTGGCATCCATATCCTAAAAGTTGTTCCTTCACCCAAAATACTGTTACATTCAATATGTCCGCCACAAATTCGAGTCACCAAGCGATAGACAAGATGCAGCCCAAGTCCAGTTGCACCTTGTCCCCGTTTTGTGGTAAAAAAAGGCTCATATATTTTTTTGAGATGTTCTGGCTCAATTCCTTTTCCATTATCACTATATTGTAATAAGATTTTATCCTTTTGCTGAGAAATATCTATACTAATTTGCCCATATTTCTGTTCTTCAAAGGCATGTTTTAATGAATTCATTATCAAATTTGTGATAATTTGTGAAAATGCTCCAGGATAACTACACAGTTCTAAATTATCGGGACAATGGACTGTAATTATATGTTGTGAGATTTGGGGGCTTAAACTTTGTAAAATATCGTTCAAATAGGGTTTCAGTTGAAAATCACGCTGTTCTTCACTAGATTGATCAACAGCAATTTGTCTAAAATTATTGATCAACTTTGCAGCACGAGATAAATTGGAAAGGATCATATTAGAGGATTCTACGGCTGTATCTAAAAAGACTTCAAAATCTCCACCTGTTAGTTTTTTGTTATTATATTGTTTCTTGTATTCTTGCACCTTCATCACCAAGTGCGAAGCGGCAGTCACACCAATTCCCACGGGTGTATTGATTTCATGAGCAACACCTGCTACCAAACCGCCCAAAGCTGCCATTTTTTCAGATTCTATCAATTGAGTTTGAGTTTGATGTAGTTGTTCTAAAGAGTTTTGTAGCTTTGTCTTCTGCTCACTTATTTGTCGAATATAATCACTTGTCGCTAAAGCAGATTTGATCCGAGCATTTAACACTATAGCTTTAATAGGTTTATGAACAAAATCTGTACTCCCATAATCGAAACACTTTGAAAGTAATTGATCATCCATATCGCCTGTCAACATGATGATAGGTATATTTTTATAAGTCGAATGAGCTTTGAGTTGTTTTAGTAATGTTATCCCATCAGTACCTGGCATATAGACATCCAGCAAGATGAGATCATAAGTATCTTGTTCTAATTTTGGAAATAAAAATTCTGGTTTACTAATAAAATCATGTTGATAATCATATTTGGAGAGTAAAGCTCTCAAATATTGGATGATTTGCCGTTCATCATCAACAATAAGAATTTTAGCCATTCTAATACCGTATATGAGTTTCCATGCGATCGCTAATATCTTTACCAGTCGCGATGAAATGAGTAATATTGCCTTGAGTATCTTTTAGGGGGGTAATCGTTTTTTCTTCGTAAAAAATGCTGCCATCTTTTTTCTTATTGATAAATATATCACTAAAAACATCACCATGTAAAATTGTTTTCCAAAGCGTGTTATAAAATGTTCTGCTTTGTTTACCAGCCTTCAAGATATCCGGTTTTTTACCTAGCACCTCAACTTTGCGATAACCAGTGACTTTTTCAAATCCTATATTGACATATTCTATAATACCATTTTTATCAGTAATCAGCACAGTATCTGCCGTTTGTTCAAGTGCGCTTGATAATTTACGCATGGTATTTTCGGCTTGTATACGTTC
>DAOVTJ010000056.1 GCA_030633165.1 Thiomargarita sp.
ATAAACCCTTGCCCACCCTACATGGATTTGTTAAGAATTTTTTTGCCATTTTTTAGACTATTTTAACAATTGATTCAATTCAAAAATCGGCATCAATATAGCTAAGACTATTATTAAAACAATACCACCCATCAATAAAATCAGTAAGGGTTCAAATAAACTTAACATCACACTAATCAAAGTTTCAAGTTCTCGCTCTTGCATGATTGCTGCACGTTCTAACATATCTTCAAGATTGCCGCTAGTTTCACCGCTGGCGATTAGGTGTAATGTCATTGGGGGAAATAAACCACTTTGGCTTAAAGCAATATGTAGACTACTCCCTTCTCGAACTTTTTTAGTGGCTTCTTCAACTGCTTGACGTATGGGAATATTAGAAATCACTTGGGCAGTGATTTGTAAAGCTTCTAGCATGGGAACACCACTTTCTGTGAGTATGCTAAGAGTACGCGTAAAACGAGCCACATTTGCACCGCGTTCTAAGCGTGAGACTAAAGGGAGATGTAATAATAATCTGTGAAAAGTGGCTAGGGGTTTATCAAAGCGTAATAAATAGCGTATTCCTAGTACAATACTTATTAGTAATAATAATAACCAAATTCCCCATAATTGCAAAAAGTCACTAATAGCAATCAAAGTGCGTGTCAACCAAGGTAATTCTTGATTGATATGAGTAAAGACTTGTACGACTTGCGGTACGACATAAGTTAATAATCCTATAACCACTAAAAGTGCAACAGTTGTAAGTAAAGCAGGATAAAATAAGGCTAATAATGTTTTTTGTTGGAGATATTGACGATTTTCTGTGTATTCCGCAAGACGTTCTAAAACTAAGTCTAAATGTCCAGATTGTTCACCAGCCGCGACGGTGGCGCGATAAACAGAGGGAAAAACATTCGGGAAATCACTTAAACCGTTTGCTAAACTATGTCCTTCTAATACCCTAGAGCGTACTGCTAATATTAAACTTTTTAAACGAGGTTTATCGGCTTGCTCAGAAATCGCGCGTAATGCTTCGGCTAAAGCTAACCCCGATCGTACTAAAGTCGCTAATTGGCGGGTTATTAAGGCTAAATCTTTTGCATTGATGGAGATGCGAGAGTGTTTGGCACTTTGCTGAATAACTTGATTGATCGATAGCGGTGTTAAGCTTTGTTCACGAAGTTGTTGACGAATTTGTCTAGGCGTGTCGCCTTCTAATACACCTTTACGGGTACGTCCAGTTTTATCTAATGCGGCATATTCAAAAGCACCCATAATTTATTTAGGAATGTGCATAAATTACTTCGTTCCCACGCTCCAGCGTGGGAATGCAGTGGCGACGCTCCAGCGTCGATAATTTGTGCCTGATAAATTAATCATCAACACATGCGAACAAAGGACGCGCTGCGTCCTACAACGCTGGAGCGTTGTGTTAGGCATTCCCACGCTGGAGCGTGGGAACGAGAAATTATAGCGATAGTAACCTATTTTTTACAAGTTGAGAGGATTCAAATCTTTTTCTTTGCTTAGCAATTTGATTTGCCACTCTTCATCTGAGAGTCCAAATAATTTGATAAGCTCACGACATAATTTGTTAATACGCTGAGCATTCAGATTGGTTTCAAAATAAGCCCCATTTGATAATTGACCATTAGAACGAAATTTTTTTTCCCAAGCAATATTTTTTGGAAATTTCTTTAAAATGGTCTCAAATAATTTAGCATCTGTCTCTATTAATGTATTTAAGGTTATTTCTAAAACTCTACGCCAACTAGACACAGCATGAGATTTTCCCATAATGATAAGTGTATGGGGTTTATTTCCTTTCTTATTTCGGGTAGATAAATTTAAATCTGTTTGATTATTTTCTACTTTTTGAATTTCTGGGCTGGGAAGCTGGAATTGAGGTTCTGCCAAGGCTGATTGTAAGCGTTCATTAATCCGATCACTCAAAAACTGTTGAAATGCTTTTTTGACAAGTTCTACAAATTGTTGTTTGACAGATTGTACTAATCTACGTGAGTAGACCTTTGATGCAAAAAATACAGCAAATTCTTCAGATGGATTGGCGAGTTGTGTTGCTAAAATAGATTTAATCTCTGTGGTATATTTTAATTCTGTTGCTGCTGTTAAATTCTTCTTTAAGTCAAAGAATGATTGACTAAATCTTTTTAAATCTTCAGCAGCCGATTCCTTTAGTTCAAGCAGGTTTAACTCTAAAAAATGTTTAGAATCCATTTTATTCGGTTCATCAATATCTGTATAAAAATAGTAACTGATACCATTGGTTAATACTGCAAACCGAGCTTCGGTGACACTAAAATAGCGATAAAGTTGAGATTTATGTTCTTTCTCAAGATCAATACCACACCATTTGCATTCAAATAATATAATGGGTTTACCATTTTTAAGAATGGCATAATCAACTTTTTCACCCTTTTTAGTCCCCACATCGGCTGTTAATTCAGGGGTGACTTCACTTGGATCAAAAACGTCGTAACCTAAAGCCTTTATAAAAGGCATAACAAAAGCATTTTTCGTGGCTTCTTCAGTTTGAATATCTTTTCGCTTTTTTGAAATTTTTGAAGAAAGTGCTTTTAGTTCATCTATTAAATCCATCTCTACTCCCTTTGTGAACAAGGACAACACCAGATGGCGTTGTCCAATAAATTAATCCCAGCTCAATTGACTACCAGTTTGATATTCACGCACCCTACCTTCAAAAAAATTCACTTCATGATTTAACTCATATTCGCTCATCCAAGGCATGGGATGTTCTCTAATCTTAAATAGACTGGGCACACCTAAATTTTTGCAAATGTTATTACCTACAAATTTCGCAAATTTTATGTAAGTTTTAACAGGCAAGCCTAAGATACCACCATCTGGCATAACGGCATGAGCATGAAGTGTTTCCAATTTAACAGCTTCATTGACTAATGAACGTGCCCGTTCTTGTAGGCTAGCATCCCAAACTTCTGGATTTTCCCTAATAATTTGTTGAATCAACCATAATGCATTATTTGAATGTAAAGTTTCATCACGCCAAATATAGCTATACTGTTGAGCGGTATTCCGTAGCTTACCCTTTCGTGCGAGGGCAAAGATTTGAGAAAAGCCCAAAGGAAAAAAGAGATACTCAAAAATGTAATAGCTGATCAAATCCTCCACCAATGCACGATTAGCTTCCTGTGATCCTATGGGAGCATCTAAGTTGACAACATTATTGGTTACAGTTAAATTCCAATTGACCTTTTTTACCAAATCGGGCATATCTTGATATAAGTTAAAAATTTGCCCCTGTCCTTGTTCATCTAAACCAAAAGATTCTAAGATAAATAAGTATGATTCAACATGATTAGCCTCTTCCGCCATTTGCCATCGCAAATATTGCCTCATTTCATTAGCAGTAATATGTTGAAAAATACCATTAACCAAATTATCTGGTACAAGGTTATCACCTGCAGTGAGATACGAAATGTTAGTCTTAAATAACCACATTTCAGCTTCTGTCAGTTTATTCGTATTCCATTGTAATTTATCTTCACCCATTGGAATATCATTAGGTGTCCAAAAATTTTTACGGGCATCTAAGAAGCGATCTCTCACAGAGGCGTATTTCACTGGGATTGGTTGCCGCAAGTCATAGCCAGATCCACCAACAATTTTGATTTTATCAGCGTTAGGGCGTTTTGCACCGATAGTGATAGGATCTAAACTGCTTGAAACGGGTATTCTTTTATTTTTCTGTTTTTTTGGTTTTCTTTCTGTTGTATAAGTACTAGATGAACCATTATCCAAATCTAACATTATTGTTAATATCCTGTATATTTATTGACAAGCCTCACATTCTTCATCATTTAAAGTACATACTTGAGTCATTGTACTTTTAGCAACCCTCGTCGCCCCCATTGTACGCAAATAATAAGTCGTTTTTAGACCACGTAACCATGCCATTTTAAATAAATTATCAAGTTCACGCCCTGAAGGTTCTAACATATATAAATTGAGTGATTGGGCTTGATCTATCCATTTTTGTCGCCTTGAAGCTGCTTCTAAAAGCCAACTTGCTTCAATTTCAAAAGCGGTGGCATACAATTTTTTCAATTCCTTTGGAATACGCTCGATAACACTAATGCGCCCATCGTAAAATTTCAAATCATTCAACATCACATCATCCCAAAGCCCAATTTTTTTCAAATCTTCTACTAAATAAGGATTAATGATGGTAAATTCACCAGACAAATTAGATTTGATAAATAGGTGTTGATAGGTTGGTTCAATGGATTGTGTCACACCGCTAATATTTGAAATAGTAGCAGTCGGGGCTATCGCCATCGTATTAGAATTTCTCATTCCCACCGTTTTAACGCGCTCACGTAAACTATCCCAATCAAGGGTAGATGTCGTGGACATTTCTAAATATTTACCACGTGTTTTTGCTAATTTTTGAATGCTATCAATAGGCAAAATGCCTTGATGCCATAATGAGCCTTTAAAACTAGAATAAGCTCCCCGTTCTGCTGCTAAATCACTAGATGCAGAAATGGCATAGTAACTAATAAGTTCTTGGGTATAATCTGCAAAATCGACAGCGTCTTGACTAGCATAAGGTATACGTAATTTATATAAGGCATCTTGAAAGCCCATAACACCTAAACCAACAGGGCGGTGTCGCATATTAGCAGTACGTGCTGAAGGGACTGAATAATAGTTAATATCAATAACATTATCTAATGCCCGCATTGCTGTACGAATAGTACCTTGTAGCTTTTTTGTATCTAATTTTCCTTCTTTAATATGGGCAGGTAGATTGACACTACCAAGATTACACACCCCAATTTCTTCATTAGCCTTAGTATTTAAGGTAATTTCTGTGCATAAATTAGAGCTATGCACCACACCGATATGTTGTTGTGGACTGCGTAAATTACAAACATCCTTAAATGTTATCCAAGGATGCCCAGTTTCAAAAATCATCGTGAGCATTTTACGCCATAATTCCACAGCAGAAATGCGTTTACTTCTCTTAAATTTACCTTCTTCAGCTAATATTTCATATCTTTCATAAGCCACTTTAAAAGCATCACCATATAATTCATGTAAATCTGTGACTTCATCTGGAGAAAAAAGTGTCCATGAACGATTTTCATGGACACGTTCCATAAATAAATCAGGTATCCAGTTCGCAGTATTCATGTCATGAGTACGACGACGTTCATCACCTGTATTTTTTCTGAGTTCTAAAAATTCTTCGATATCAATGTGCCAAGTTTCCAAATAGGCACAACCTGAACCACGTCTTTTTCCGCCTTGATTACAGGCAACTAAGGTATCATTAGCCACCTTTAAAAATGGAACAACCCCTTGTGATTTTCCATTAGTCCCTTTGATATGCGCTCCCATACCCCGAATCGCTGTCCAATCATTACCTAACCCGCCTGCAAACTTAGACAATAATGCATTATCCTTAATGGCATCAAAAATACCTTCTAAATCATCTGGTACTGTAGAAAGATAGCAACTAGATAATTGTGGACGTAAAGTGCCTGAATTGAACAAGGTTGGCGTACTGCTCATAAAGTCAAAGCAAGATAATAAATTATAAAATTCAATCGCACGTGCTTCACGATCATCTTCATTAAGCGCTAATCCCATTGAAACCCGCATGAAAAAAACATGCGGTAATTCAAACCGTATTTCATCCCAATGTAATAAATAACGGTCATACAAGGTTTGTAAGCCTAAATAGGTAAATTGTAAATCACGTTCTTTTACTAAAGCCTTGCTTAATCTGTCTAAATCAAAATCCGCTAATCGGGGATCTAATAATTCATGTTGAATACCCGCATGGATATAAAGTTTAAAATAGTTTGCCGCGGGGGTATATTTTACAAAACAAAAAGCTTCAGTCTGTAATTGTTTTAGTAATAAGCGAGCAGCAACATACGTATAATTAGGTTCTTTTTCAATTAAAGTGCGGGTTGTCATCACTAAAGCATGATTAACATCCTGCATTGAAATACCATCAAAGATATTTTTTAAGCTTTCCTTAATGATCAGTTCAGGGTTTACATCTTTAAGCCCAGAACAAGCCCGATTTACCTCTGACCGTAAATATGCTTCATCTAAAGGGTGGCGATGACCATTATCATCAGTAACAGATATCACCGTTTCATCTGGCTTCGAAGCGCGACGCTGCGCATGTTCTTCACGATAAAGAACATAAGCACGTGCCACTTTATGAAATCCAGCACGCATTAATGCTAATTCTACTTGATCTTGTATATCTTCAATAGGGACTGTGCCTTCATGCCGATTAATACTATTAATAACTTGCTGCGTCAAAGAAAGCACGGCATTTTGTATGCGACTTGAAGATATCGCTGTATCACCTTCGATAGCTAAAAAGGCTTTAGTCATAGCAAGAACAATTTTATCAGCATCAAAAGGCGACAATTGACCATTACGCCGAATCACATGGTATGCTGTGTTATCCCATTCACTTGCTTCTGAATCTGTTTTTTTTTCAAGTGGCATCGTGTCTCCTTAATTTTTATGTGCTCATTAAAGTATAATACAAATAATGAGATTTATATCTTATTGATTTTACGCATTTTTTTTTAATACACTGTTAATATTAGATATTTTATTTTTTGCTAAAACTTACACATTGACAAATGATTTGATATTTGTTAGATGAAAATTGCAATATTTCGGTTGCATATTGCAATTTCACAGTCTTTGATGAAGATATGATATATTTAACATAAAATTTAAGAGAAGGAATTTTACCTTGAACGAAGAATTTTCACGTATCAAACGCCTCCCCCCTTATGTTTTTAATATCGTTAATGAATTGAAAACTCAAGCACGTGCTCGTGGAGAAGATATTCTCGACTTTGGCATGGGTAATCCTGATCAGGCTACCCCTCAACATATCATTGATAAATTGGTCGAAGCCGCCCAACGCAAGGATACTCATCGATATTCTGCCTCAAAGGGTATTCCACGTTTACGTCGTGCTATGACTAATTGGTATGCACAACGTTATGATATTTCCTTAGATCCTGAAAGTGAAGTGATTGTCACTATTGGTTCTAAAGAAGGTTTAGCACATTTAGCATTAGCAACGCTAGGTCCTGGTGATTCGGTGTTAGTCCCCAATCCTGCTTATCCAATTCATCCTTATGGTTTTGTGATTGCGAGAGCTGATATACGTCATGTTCCCTTAATCCCTGGGGTTGATTTTTTTGATGAATTGGTCAAAACCATCAATAATTCCTGGCCGACCCCTAAGATGTTGGTCCTTAATTTTCCAGGTAATCCGACGACACAATGTGTTGATCTAGAATTTTTTGAACAAGTGGTTGAAATTGCCAAAAAACATAAAATTTGGGTCATACATGATTTAGCTTACGCGGATCTTGTATTTGATGGCTATGTTGCACCATCAATTTTGCAAGTCCCTGGGGCTAAAGATATCGCTGTTGAATCTTTTTCCATGTCTAAAAGTTATAATATGCCAGGCTGGCGGATTGGTTTTATGTGTGGTAATCCGACTTTAATTGCTGCTTTAACTCGATTAAAATCTTATTTAGATTATGGCACATTTACACCAATTCAAATCGCTTGTATCGCTGCTCTGGAAGGACCGCAAGAATGTGTGCAAGAAATTCGAGATATGTATTGTAAACGTCGCGATGTCTTATGTGAAGGTTTAAATGCTTTAGGGTGGGCTGTGGAAAAACCAAAAGCAACTATGTTTGTGTGGGCGCCCATACCAGAGCAGTATAAAGCCATGGGATCATTGGAATTTTGTAAGAAATTATTGGCTGAAGCAAAAGTGGCGGTGTCTCCAGGTATTGGTTTCGGTAGTTATGGGGATGCTCATGTCCGTTTTGCCTTGATTGAAAATCCTCATCGTACCCGTCAAGCTTTACGAGGAATTCGGGACATGTTTCGGATGGATAACGAAAAAGGGTAATTTATGTTAGCTCCGGTTAAAGTTGGGATACTTGGATTAGGGACAGTTGGTGGTGGAACTGTGCATGTGTTACAGCATAATGCAGAGGAAATTAGTCGTCGTGCAGGGCGTGGTATTGTTGTTACCCATGCCTGCGCTAAAGTATTAAATAAAAATCATCCTTATAGCACAGATCAGATACTGCTCACAGAGCAGTTGACTGATGTTGTTAATAATCCCGAGATCGAAATTATTATCGAATTACTAGGCGGCACTACTATTGCGCGAGAAATGACATTACAAGCCATCGCTAATGGTAAGCATGTTGTCACAGCTAATAAAGCTTTAATTGCAAAACATGGTAATGAGATTTTTGCCGCTGCCCAAGCAAAAGGAGTAACAGTCGCTTTTGAAGCAGCAGTTTGTGGGGGCATGCCAATTATTAAAGCAATCCGTGAGGGATTAGCTGCCAATAAAATTGATTGGATTGCAGGCATTATCAATGGCACTAGCAATTTTATTCTAACTGAAATGCGTGAAAAAGGCAGCAATTTTGTTGACGTGTTAGCTGAGGCACAAGTCTTAGGTTATGCTGAAAGAGATCCCACTTTTGATATTGAAGGCATTGATGCAGCTCATAAATTAACAATTTTAGCCTCTATTGCTTTTGGTATTCCTTTGCAATTTGATAAAGTGTACATGGAAGGGATTACAAAAATCACTTCAGAAGATATCCAATATGCGGAAGAATTAGGCTATAAAATAAAACATTTAGGGCTTACTAAGCGGACTAAAAATGGAATCGAGCTACGTGTACATCCTACATTTATTCCTAATAAACGTTTATTGTCTAAAGTAGAAGGGGTGATGAATGCGGTTATGGTTGAATCGGATGCACTTGGTCAATCACTTTATTATGGCGCAGGTGCAGGAGCGTTGCCAACAGCATCATCTATTGTTGCTGATTTAGTGGATGTCACACGTACACTCACAACAGATCCTGGCAATAGAGTACCACATCTTGCCTTTCAGCCCAATGCTTTGGTTGATTTACCCATTCTTCCTATAGAAGAGATAGAAACTTCTTACTATATACGTCTATCTGTCTTGGATAAGCTTGGGGTTTTGGCGAAAGTCACCAATATTTTCAGTGAAAATAGTATTAGTATTGAAGCGATTATTCAAAAAGAAATTAGTAGCAGTTCAGATCATGTTTCTGTGGTCATAATCACTCATCAAGTGCTTGAAAAACGGATGATTCAAGCGATTCAAGCTATTGAGAAATTACAAGGCTTGATCGGGCATGTCACACGGATTCGTTTAGAACGTTGTGCTTGAATAATGTCATAGTTGACCCAATTGTGTATAGAATACAGTTGCTTTAAACTGTTGAGAGTGCCAACAATAAAAAATTGTTAGAATCAATTAATATTAGGGAGAAAATCTCCCTTAACATTCATATATTTCTTAATCGGTTGGCGACATTTACATGCGCGTCAGCCGAAAAATAGCGGCTTGCGCGTTAGCTTTTTCCTAAAGCTGAGGAACATCCGTGTCTTTTGAAAATTTTCATTTACATCCTGCGATTCTGAAAGCTGTACAACAGTGTGGCTATACCACGCCTACATCAGTTCAATCAGAAGCGATTCCTAAAATCCTTGATGGCTTAGATGTGATTGCATCAGCAAATACAGGGACGGGTAAAACAGCCACTTTTGTGCTACCCGCCTTGCACAAGCTGATAACATCTCACGTTAGAAAACAAGCTGGCAAGCCTGCGGTTTTAATATTAACCCCAACACGAGAATTAGCCACTCAAGTCAGTCAAGCTATTCGCACTTATGGCAAAAATATGCGCGTTTCTAGTTTGATTTTGGTTGGTGGTATGCCTTATGGACCACAATTAAGGAGCTTATCACGCCCTGTTGATATCGTGGTCGCAACGCCAGGTCGTTTATTAGATTTGTTAAATCGTCGAAATCTTGATTTATCTCTGGTCAAAATGCTGGTGCTTGATGAAGCAGACCGCATGTTAGATATGGGATTTGTCGATGAAGTTAATGATATTGCTGATCTCACACCTGACGATCGTCAAACTTTACTTTTCACCGCCACTTGGGATAATAAACTAGCCAAATTAGCACAGCACTTACTTAAAGAACCAGATCGTATTAAGATTGAAACAGAGCCGACCCAAAAGAATATTGAGCAACGTGTACATGTTGTAGATAATCTCGCGCATAAAAATCGGATCTTGCAACATTTACTTGATGATGATGCAATGAAACAAGCCATTATTTTTTCTGCTACCAAAGTTGGCGCAGAAGCACTGGCTCATGATTTGAAAGATCAAGGATATGCTGCGGCGGCTTTACATGGTGATATGAAACAAGGTGCACGTAACCGTACTTTAACAAATTTGCGTCGGGGCAGATTGCGTGTGCTAGTGGCTACAGATGTGGCAGCACGTGGGATTGATGTCACAAGCATCACTCATGTTATTAATTTTGATTTACCACGTTTTGCTGAAGATTATGTCCATCGCATTGGACGTACTGGACGAGCAGGCGCTCACGGCACAGCGATTTCTTTTGTGCTACCAGATGACGCATTGCATTTAGAGCGGATTGAACGCTATACTAAACAAACGGTTGAACATCATCTGATTCCAGGTTTAGAACCAACACGTTCGTTGCGACGTCGTGCTGCTAAAAAGCGTAAGTATGGTAATTCTGGACAACGTAAAAATCATTATAATGATCCTAAACGCAAGGGTAGCTATCGTTACCAGCAACCACAAGGACATAAAAAACGGCAAGGTGCAGCTAAGAGAAATGTGACTCAAAGCTAAACATTGAAGATTTCTCCCACCCACAGGGTGTGGAGAAAATCTTAAATTTATTTACAAACCCAACACTGCCTTCAATTTCCCCACTGCCTCAAAATGCTTTTTCTTACCCATTTTTCCAATATTCAACAACTTCCATCGAATAGCTGGCAAATTCTCTATCCCCACAATCCCCATCAATTCCCACCGAGGCGCCCCCAACTTAATCGACAACAAAAACTGACGCTCTTCATCACTCAATGCCAGATTCAATAAAGCTATGAATTTTCCCCGAACCGCCACCAACTCCTCAAAAGACACTGCCACCCGACTCAAACCCCGAAACTCTCCCTCATAAGCCCCACGAATATCCTGCATTTTCGGATTAAGCAACTCACTCATCGGGCGCGGATGCCCAGCCAGATAAATCACAAAAGCCTGGCGAATCTCATCTGTTATACCCTCATTTTCCATCAAAACCTTAACATCAAAAAGGTCTCTCGGATGTTGACGATCAAGCGCCGCACACAACTTTCCGCCATAAAGATCAGCTACTGAAAGCGTCTGAATTCTTGCTTCCATCTCAAAAAAACTTTTAGCATGCGGGACTAAATCACGTACTTCATAAGGGAACACCGTTCCTCTAATAACAATATTTGGTTCAACTTTAATCCGTATTTCTTGATAATCAACAAAAAGTTTGACCACATATTTTGACTCATATTTACTTTCCTGAATCTTGACACCTGGCATCGCACGTTTGATAGACTTAGTAATCCGTCCAAGTGCTGCACCAATATTAGTCAAAGACGCATTACGTGGTTCAATCGGCAAATAAGTCAGATCAATATCCACAGAAAGCCTTGGCAAATCTT
The DNA here is from genome assembly GCA_030633165.1 of Thiomargarita sp. GTDB lineage: Bacteria > Pseudomonadota > Gammaproteobacteria > Beggiatoales > Beggiatoaceae > DAOVZS01. The sequence goes on from DAOVTJ010000056.1 coordinate 11,651, forward strand.
GCACAAATAAATTGATTGCACTGCCACCTTTGAGCGCAAAATTTAACTCTTTGGCAACATGAGGAAGAACACGTAGCACCAATTCTGCTGGTTTAAAAAAAGGACTCGCCTTCATATATTGCCTGCCTATCTGGAACAGAAATTTGATATTTTGAATTAAAATGTCCGCCTTCACCAATCACACGTTTACCTTTCCCAAAATTAATCTGCGATAAATCTAATTCTTCAAGCCAAGCGTGATTGCACCTTTCAGCAAGTAGCATAAATAGTCGCTTAACTTTGACTGACTCACAAGCTTTTAAGAGTGAATGCACTAAATCAGGGCGAAGTGTTGTCAAGCCTTCCATCAAAAGTTTAGCTTCTTCAAAAGATTCGGCTTGAGGTATTAGATAAAGGAATTCCAAGATGGCTCTTTCTGGAGACGAAAGCATGATGCTGTAAGTTGAACGATCTTTTGTAGTCAATCCCAATGCCCTGTTTTGAGAAAATAGTTTGGTGGTAAAGTAACGTATTGATACATCCCAATCGTATTGAAGAAACCAAGCTGGGAGTTTTATATCAGGAAATCCAAACAAGGTGACTGGCGCACCGCTGCCTAATGGTAAAAAATGAGTATAGCCGTGCAGGGCAAGAGCAGTTTTACCAGCGGCATGAATAGCCTTTAATTTTTGAATCGCATAAAGTCCGCCCGTCCAATCAATGTTTTGATCGTCTGCTCGCACAAAAGCCCCTCGCCCAATACGATTGAGCCAAGTCGTTTTTTCATAAGCTGCCACCAGTTGCCGCTCAAAACCCATTTGACTTAACCATGATTGAACAGCGATGGTTCTTTGGGGC
>DAOVTJ010000173.1 GCA_030633165.1 Thiomargarita sp.
CCACAAGGAGTGAAACAATATATTGACGAGACACTTATAAATTGCGTAGGTCTGTCTTTGGGAATGGATATAAAAAATATAGAGTTAGAAAGGTCATTTATTGAATACGGGGTCGATTCTATTATAGGCGTTGAACTCATTAATAAAATTAATGAATCATTTCGTATCACACTCAAGACAACAGCTCTTTTTGATTATGTGAATGTGAAGGCCTTGTCTGAACATATTTCTGATGAATATGGTTTGACAATTTATAAGCAACTTGGTATCAAAAATACCACAAATACTGATGATATTTTTCAACATGAGCAAAGCACTTCAGGTTTAAAAACTGAAGCAAAATATATTGTAGAACCACCTATTTTATTCCCAAAGAAACAAATCAACACACCTTATCAGGCAGTAGTTTTAAGTAAACCAGGACATATTAAGGATATTTCAATACACACGATCCATCCGATTGAGCCGAATAATGGGGAAGTACAAATATTGGTTAAGGCTTTTTCTTTAAATTTTGGTGATTTACTTTGTGTTAAGGGTTTGTATCCTACCATGCCAGAATACCCCTTTACACCTGGATTTGAGGTATCAGGTGTGGTTCAAAAAACAGGTAAAAGTGTCACTAAAATTCAAGTTGGAGATGAAGTAATAGGTTTATTAGGCTCCAATATGGGGGGGCATAGTAATATTATCAATACTGATGCAAGATTTGTTGTTAAAAAACCTTATAATATTTCTTATGAAGAAGCCTGTGCATTTCCGGTTGTTTTTATAACAATCTATCATGTTTTTGAACAAGCCAAGATTGAAGAAGGAGAAAAAATACTGATTCAGACAGCAGCAGGTGGAACAGGATTAATTGCTGTCCAACTGGCCAAAATAAAAGGTGCAAACATATATGCTACTGCAGGTTCCTCAGAAAAATTAGATTATTTAAGAAAAATGGGGGTACAGCACCTTATCAATTACCGTGCTGAAGATTTTTCTCAAAAAATATTAGAATTAACCCATGGTTATGGGATAGATATTGTTATCAATACTTTATCTGGAAATGCTATTCAAAAAGGGATAGATCTTTTAGCACCAGGGGGGCGGTATATTGAGATCGCTATGACTGGCTTAAAAACCTCTTCTCATTTCGATCTCTCTAAAATGGTAGATAATCAAACATTTCAGAGCATTGATCTGAGACGCCTTATGTTGAGACAACCAGAAAAAGTGAAAAACTATCTTGATATAATGGTGCTTTTTTTAGAAAACGGAAAAATTAAACCAACTGTGAGTAAGAGTTTCTCATTTTCTCAAATTCAGAAAGCCTATCAATATATGGAAGATAGAAATAATATTGGTAAAGTTGTGGTGACTAATCATTTTAGTAGTACGAGTCTACAAATGCCAATACGGGAAAAAGCTTCAGTTCAAAAAAGTTTAGAAGAACGAGTAGAATATCAAAGTTCATTAAACGACATTGCCATTATAGGTATATCAGCCCGCCTACCCGATGCAAAAAATGTAGATGAATTTTGGAAAAATTTGTCCGATGGAAAAAATTCAATTATTGAAATTCCTTCTGAACGTTGGGATATTGACAAATATTATGATTCGGATCCTCAAAAACTAGATAAAACATATTGTAAATGGGGCGGTTTTTTGGATGATATTGATAAATTTGATCCATTATTTTTTAATATCTCTGGTAAAGAAGCAGAGTTTTCAGATCCTCAACAACGACTTTTCTTAGAAGAAAGTTGGGCAGCTTTAGAAGATGCTGGATATGCCAATAAATCTATCTCTAACACAAGAACTGGTGTATTTGTTGGAGTTGCTCAAGGGGATTATCATCTTAATATGAAAGAAGAAGGCATTGGGAGAGAGGCACAATCATTTTGGGGAAATGCAGCTTCTGTTTTAGGTGCAAGAATATCCTATTTTCTTAATCTCAAGGGACCAAATATTACCATTGATACAGCTTGTTCCTCTTCATTGGTAGCTATTCATTTAGGCTGTCAAAGCATTCTCATGGGAGAAAGTGACATGGTAGTAGCAGGTGGGGTTTTTATTTGTACCACGCCAACACTCCATATTTTAGCGAGTAATGCTGGAATGTTATCTCCTGAGGGACAATGTAAGACATTTGATAATGCAGCCAATGGATTTGTTCCTGGAGAAGGTGTTGGTGCTGTAATATTAAAGTCACTTTCTGCGGCTTTAAAAGATGGGGATCATATCTATGGTGTGATTAAAGGCTCTGGTATTAATCATGACGGTAAGACTAATGGTATTACTGCCCCAAGCTCACGTTCTCAAACTGAACTTGAATTATCTGTATATCAAAAATCAGGTATTAATCCAAAAAATATTAGCTATGTTGAAACACAGGGAACGGGCACAAAATTAGGCGATACTATTGAGATGGAAGCCTTGATCAATGCCTTTCAAAAATACACAGACAAAAAACAATATTGTGCTGTGGGTTCAGTCAAAACAAATATTGGACATGCAACCACAGCAGCTAGTGTTGCCAGTGTGATTAAGGTACTTTTGGCACTCAAGTACAAAAAAATACCAGCTTCTTTAAATTTCAATCAAGAAAATGAACACATTAACTTTAAAGATAGCCCTTTTTATGTGAATACAGAGCTACAAGAATGGAAAGCAGAATCAACACATCCAAGATGCGCTGCTATAACATCCTTTGGATTTAGCGGCACAAATGCCCATATTGTCATTGAAGAATACAAGAAACCGCCATCTGTTCTCTTTAACCAAGCCCCTCAACTTATTGTACTATCCGCTAAAAATGAGGATAGACTTCAGGCATATACCCAAAAAATAATAAAATTCTTAAAGCCTATAACTATTGAGGCGAAATTATCTCTTTCCGATATAGCATATACATTACAAGTGGGTCGTGAAGTTATGGAATCACGGTTAGCTATAGTGGTTTCTAGTCTTGATGAATTGAAAGAGAAATTAACACAATATGAACGATGTATAAGCAAGATAAATAACTTGTATCGTGGTAATATTAAAAAAAATAAAGAAAAATCAAAGATTTTAGTAGAAGGAAGAGCTGGACGCGAATTCTTGAAAATTCTTATTGAAGATAAAGAACTTACAAAATTAGCACAATTGTGGATATCTGGGGTAGAAATTGATTGGTTATTACTTCATCCAAATAAGCCACAACGTATTTCTCTACCAACTTACCCGTTTGCAAAAGAACGATATTGGTTCTCCAAACAAAACATTATTGATGAACAAATCTCTGAAAAGCCGAGAGCTACCATTGTGCATGTTGACGAACTGTTAAATCAACTCCAACAAGATTTATTGAAATCAGTCTCTGAGATATTAAGGGTTGCTGAAGAAAAGATTGACTTGGAGGCTAGTATCCGTAATTACGGTGCTGATTCAATTAGTGATACTGTATTCATAAATAAGATTAATGAAATGTATAATATTGAGGTGATACAAACCTTATTTTATGAATACACCACTATTGCCTCTGTAGCTCTTTTTTTGTATAAAGAGTATCAAGATAGTATTCGTGCATATTACCAAGCAAGTTCAAAAGCTACCTCAGAAAAAATAGAAACTAGCGAAGAAGTCATTGAGTGGGAAGAAATCGAATTATGAAAAATATAGAAAATGTTTTAGCTGAACTACGTGAACAAAATATTCATTTCAGGTTAGAAGGAGAACGATTGCGTTGTAAGGCGCCTAAAGGAACATTAACAGCTGAGATACAGAATAGATTAGCAGAACGTAAGACAGATATTATACAATTTTTACAAAAAAAAACAATTTATCCACTGTCTCATGCACAAAGAGCTTTATGGTTCTTATACCAACTTGACCCTAAAAGTGGGATTTACAATGTTGCACTTCCTTTACGTATTTGTTCAACATTGGATATTACAGTTCTACAAAACACATGTCAAGCATTAATAGATCGTCATCCTTGTTTACGTACAACTTTTTTCACGAAAGAAGAAAAAACCTTTCAAAAAGTTCATCAACATCATAGCATCACTTTTGAACAAAATGATGCTTCAAGATGGTCAGGGGATGATTTGAATAAACAAATTATTGAAACCTTAAAAAGACCTTTTGATTTAACAAAAGGACCACTACTACGATTAATTTTATTTACTCGGGCAGAACAAGAACATATTTTTTTATTGATCACTCACCATATTGTGATTGATGGTTGGTCTTTATGGATGTTAGCAAATGAATTGTGGAAATTGTATCCGACACTTAAAATTGGACATCAAACCTTTTTAGCTCCACTCAAGCAGACCTACTCTGATTATGTTTCTTGGGAAACAAAAATGCTCGATAGTGTTAAAGGTGAAAAGCTTTGGACATATTGGAAAGAACAATTATCTGGAGAATTACCAGTCCTCAATTTACCAACAGACAATCCTCGCCCCCCTGTGCAAACCTATAATGGTGCGACTGTACCTTTCTTCATCTCTGAGACACTGACACAAGACCTCAAGAAACTGGCACAAACTGAGGAAGTCAGCCTTTATATGCTTCTTCTTGCTGTTTGTCAGATATTACTTTACCGTTACACAGGTCAGAAAGATATTCTTGTGGGGTCTATGATTGCAAATAGAACGAGAGGTGAATTTTCTAGTATTGTAGGTTACTTCGCTAATCGTTTGCTCTTGCGAGCTAAGATAAAAGATGAATTCACATTTAAGGATTTTCTAGCACAAGTGCGACAAACAGTACAAGGGGCATTAAAGCATCAAGAATATCCATTCTCCTTATTACTTGAACGCCTCCAGCCAAAGCGCGATCCGAGTCGCTTATCCTTTGTCCAAGTGGATTTTACTTTTCATAAGTCACAACAATCTATGGAAATGACAAATTTGTTTGTTCATGCACCTGGCGAAAAAATTAGAGTCAATTTTGGGGGGCTTGAACTAGAATCTTTTGATATGCCACAACAAGATGGTCAATTTGATCTGGCGATAGACATAATAGAGGGAAAAAAATTACTGATTGGTACTTTTAAGTACAATACAGATTTGTTTGAGAAGGCAACCATTACCCGAATGGATGGCCATTTTCAGACACTACTTAAAAGTATTATAGCAAATCCATTACAATCCATAAACCATTTACCGTTACTAACAAAGGCAGAAACTCAACAACTGAAGTCATGGAATAACACAAAAATTGATTACCCTTTTGATTTGTGTCTTCATCAATTATTTGAGAAACAAGTCGAACAAATACCAAATGCCATTGCAGTTGAGTTTGAAACTCAACAACTGACTTATAAAGAATTAAATAACCAAGCTAATCAACTCGCACACCACCTGCAAAGCCTAGGTGTTAAACCTGAAGTATTAGTGGGAATTTGCCTTGAACGTTCTTTTGAAATGGTGATTGGGATATTAGGTATTCTCAAGAGTGGAGGAGCATACGTACCACTTGATCCAGATTATCCTGCCGCACGTTTGACATTTATGTTAGAAAATGCACAGGTACCAGTCTTATTAACGCAATCTAACTTAAAAGATAGATTACCAAAAAATAAGGCACAGGTCATTTGTCTAGATATTCAATCCTTCTCACAATTAAGCACAGACAATATTTCAAGTGAGATAGGGCCAGAAAATTTAGCTTATGTTATTTATACTTCAGGTTCAACGGGGAAACCTAA
>DAOVTJ010000172.1 GCA_030633165.1 Thiomargarita sp.
AAAAGTCATTGCTTGCATCGCTGAATTTATACATGGAAAAATTAGACCCTGAAGTGCGAGAGTACTTGGCAAAATTAGGAGTTTTCCAGAGGGGGGCATTTGAAAACGTTTTACAAAAGATTATTGAAATACCAGATACACTTTGGAAAACGCTACGTGAATCCTTAGAAGCCAGCGGTCTTATTCAGGCAGAACATGTGGAAGGGGTAAAGGTGCCTTATCTCAAATTTCATTCGAGCTTAGCCCCAACACTGTGGGCGGGGATGTCATCACCAGAACAAGAGCGATTAAATGACCGTTATTGTCATGGCTACTGCGAATTTTCTAATTTCTTGTATGAAGAAGATAATCCTTGCCAAGCTCGCGCTCTTGAGAAAAAAGAATTGCCTAATTTGCTACATGTAACTTCTGAAGGCATAAAAAGAAGAAAGCATTGGGCTATGAAGTGTGCTAAGCAGTTGGATTCTTTCTTGAATGATTTTGGCTTAAAGTGTAAAAATAAGAAATTACTCACAGAAGCGGCAAAACCGAATTATTCTAAAGAGTGGTTTATGGGACAATCTAAGCAGGCTGAACAACTTTATGGTGAATGCCAGTATCAAGAATCACAAGAGATGTTTCATGAACTTCTAGAACATTTAGGAGAAAAAGCCTCTCTTGATCGTGGGGTTGCCTTAGGGTGGATGGGAAATTGTTTGGTCAAACAAGGAGAACTTGAACAAGGGGCTAATTACTTTAAAAAATCCTTAGCGGAATTTAAACCGTTGGATAATTCTCCCCAAGTCAAACAAGAAACCATTCATGTACAAACAGATTTGGGCGCCGTATTAAAGGAACAGGGCGACTATAATGGTGCAAAACAGGCTTATGTGGCTGCTTTACCTCTTATACAAGGCACTGGAGATAGATACAATGAGGCTGTCACACAAGAACAACTTGGAACTTTGGAAATGTCACAAGGCAATTTTCCAAAAGCCGAGCGATATCACCGTGACGCCTTAACCCAATTTAAAAAATTGCAAAAACCAAGACATGAAGCAACTGCTTTGCATAACTTAGGTCGCGTGTACCAAGAAGCGAAACAGGAGAAAGCGGCAGGACAAGCGTATTTTACAGCAGCTACCCTTTTTGAAGAGCAAGATGACTTAGCTAATGCAGCAAAAAATTGGATGCTACTTGCCGAAATACGTCAAACGCATGGTAAAGTGAATGGTGCAGAAAAAGCCTATCGCAAAGCAATTGAAACTAACCAAGCAATTGAAAATTGGGTAGATGCTTCAAAAAGCTCTCGTGCACTCGCAGAGTTGTTACAGAATCAACCGCAACGCTTAGTTGAAGCCCAAGAAGTCGCAGAAACAGGTTTAGCCATTGACAAAAAGATTGATCCAAAAGAGTCTCAAATTTGGAGCACCTATTCTGTTTTAGCAAACATTGCCGAAAAGAAGAAGGATACTCCTAAAGCTAAAAGCTACCATCGTTTGGCACGACAGGCGAAAACTGGCGAAAAGGCAATTGAGTTGCAGGCGCATCAGCAATTTATTGATGCAGTGACACAAACCATTGGACAACCAAAGCTACGCAAGCAACTAGACACAATGTTGAAACAGCGAGAGACAAAAGGTTGGAAAAAACTGGTCAATTCCACCCGCCGTATCTTAAAGGGAGAAAGAAATCTTGATAAATTATGTCAAAATTGTGATTTAGATCCGACAGATACTGAAATTGTGCAAAATATTCTACAAAATATCGAGTAATTTAAGTTCAAAACGTGTTTTAAAAGTTTCAAAGAAAATTTTTAAGACACGTTTTTTTTTATAACATCTCCCCTCTGGTAAATCCTATGTCCAATATCCAATCCCTTTTAGAACACCGTATCCTCATCCTTGATGGTGCGATGGGCTCTCTAATTCAAGACTATCATTTAGAAGAAAAAGACTATCGTGGTGTTCGTTTCAAAGATTGGTCTTCCGATTTAAAAGGTAATAATGATTTATTGTCGATAACTCAGCCGCATATTATCAAGGAAATTCACAAAAAATACTTAGAAGCAGGTGCTGATATTCTTGAAACTAATACCTTTAACGGAACACGGATATCCATGGCGGATTATCTGATGGAGGATTTGGTTTATGAAATAAATCTTGCTGGGACCAAAATCGCACGTCAAGCTGCTGATGAAATGACCGTTAAAACACCAGAACAGCCCCGTTTTGTTGCCGGTGTACTGGGTCCAACAAACCGTACTTGTTCTATGTCCAAAAATGTGAATGATCCAGGGTTTCGAGACATTACTTTTGATAATTTAGTCGATGCTTATTATGAAGCCACTCAAGGTTTAGTTGATGGTGGAGCTGATATTCTTTTAATAGAAACGGTTTTTGATACCTTGAATGCTAAAGCAGCAATTTTTGCTGTACACAAATATTTTGATGAACATAATATGCATTTGCCTATTATGATTTCTGGCACGATAACTGATAGCTCTGGTCGTACATTATCAGGGCAAACGACTGAAGCTTTTTGGAATTCTTTGCGCCATGCCGCTCCCTTGTCTATTGGCTTAAATTGTGCTTTAGGACCAAAGCAACTTCGGCAATATGTGGAAGAAGTTTCTAGGATTTCAGAGACTTATGTTTCTGCGCATCCAAATGCAGGTTTGCCCAACGAATTTGGTAGCTATGATACAAGTCCAGAGGATATGGCTCAAGAAATTGCTGAGTGGGCAAAAAGTGGTTTTTTGAATATTGTCGGCGGGTGTTGTGGCAGCACACCTGCTCATATTCGTGCCATTCGCAAAGCCGTTGAAAAATGTCCACCGCGTAAAATTCCCAAAATCCCAAAAGCTTGTCGTCTTTCAGGATTAGAACCCTGTACGATTGAAAAAAAATCTTTATTTGTTAATATCGGAGAACGTGCCAATGTGACAGGTTCTGCACGTTTTAAACGTTTAATTAAAGAAGAAAACTATGAAGAAGCCTTGAAAGTTGCTCGTGAACAAGTCGAAAACGGGGCACAAGTAATTGATATCAATATGGATGAAGGATTATTAGATTCAAAAGCGGTGATGACACAATTTTTAAATTTAATCGCTGCAGAGCCAGATATCGCCAAAGTTCCAATTATGATTGACTCCTCAAAATGGGAAATTTTAGAGGCTGGGCTTAAATGTATTCAAGGTAAACCCATTGTTAATTCTATTAGTCTTAAAGAAGGTGAAGAAAAATTTATTTATCAAGCAAAATTGCTCAAACGTTATGGTGCTGCTGTTATTGTGATGGCTTTTGATGCACAAGGACAAGCCGATACGAAAGCCCGTAAAATCAATATTTGCCAACGTTCTTATAAAATTTTAACTGAAAAAGTCGGCTTTCCGCCTGAAGACATCATTTTTGATCCGAATATCTTTGCGGTGGCAACAGGGATTGATGAACATAATAATTATGCAGTTGATTTTATTGAAGCAATACGTGAAATAAAACAATTGCCACACGCACTCATTTCTGGCGGTGTGTCTAATGTTTCATTTTCATTTAGGGGTAATAATCCACTTCGAGAGGCTATTCATTCTGTTTTTCTTTATCATGCCATTAAAGCAGGCATGGATATGGGGATTGTCAATGCGGGTCAATTGGCGATTTATGAAGATTTACCACTTGAACTGCGTGAACGTGTTGAAGATGTTGTACTTAATCGTCGGTCAGATTCAACAGAACGATTATTAGAAATTGCAGATAAATATAAAACGGATGGTAGTTCGCAAGATAATCAACAACAAGCAGCTTGGCGAGAAGCTCCTGTTGCTAAACGTCTTGAACATGCACTCATTAAAGGGATCACTGATTATATTGAAGTAGATACAGAAGAAGCTCGGTTACAAGCAGAACGGGCTTTACATGTTATTGAAGGTCCGTTGATGGATGGTATGAATGCGGTAGGTGACTTGTTCGGTGCGGGTAAAATGTTTTTGCCTCAAGTCGTTAAATCTGCTCGTGTGATGAAAAAATCTGTAGCGTATTTAATGCCGTATGTTGAAGAAGAAAAAGGCGATGAGTCTGCAACAATGAGTAACGGCAAGATTTTAATGGCGACTGTTAAAGGTGATGTCCACGATATTGGTAAAAATATTGTCAGTGTCGTTTTACAATGCAATAATTTTGAAATTATCGACTTAGGTGTCATGGTATCTGCGGAAACCATTCTAAATAAAGCCCGTGAACACAAGTGTGAACTTATTGGATTATCGGGATTGATCACCCCTTCATTAGATGAAATGGTGCATGTCGCTAAAGAAATGGAACGTCAAGGCTTTAATATACCCTTAATGATTGGTGGTGCAACGACTTCTAAAGTGCATACAGCTGTCAAAATCGAACAAAATTATAGTCATCCTGTTGTTTATGTGCCTGATGCCTCTCGTGCAGTTGGGGTTGCACAAAGCTTACTTTCTAAAGATTTAAAGGGAAACTATACCCAACAGATCAAAGAGGAATATGCTGAAATTCGCAAACGCCATGCTCTGAAGAAGACGCAACGCAAGAATTTGACATTACAAGCAGCAAGAGCTAATAAATTAGTTCTAAGCTACACACCGACTAAACCTACTTTTTTAGGATTAAAAGTATTTGAAGATTATTCTATTGAAGAACTGCGTCAGCGTATTGATTGGACACAATATTTTAGAACTTGGGGATTATCTGGGCGTTTTCCTCAAATTTTGACTGATCAAAAGGTAAAGAAAGAAGCCACTTCTGTTTATGAAGATGGGCAAAATATGTTGGATCAGATTAGTAAAGGTAAATGGCTAAAGGCTCGCGCAGTGATTGCCTTTTTCCCTGCTAATAGTATTAATGATGATGATATTGAAATTTATAGTGATGACACACGCACAGAAGTTAAAACAGTGTTACACCATATTCGTCAACAAATATCAAAAGATCGTCCGAATATGTGTCTTTCTGACTTTATTGCCCCAAAAGGGATTCCCGATTATATTGGTGCCTTTGCAGTGACAACGGGGATTGGGATTGATGAACACGTCACCCGTTTTCAAAAAGATCAAGATGATTATAGCAGTATCATCTTAAAAGCGGTGGCAGATCGTTTAGCAGAAGCCTTTGCTGAAGTAATGCATGAACGGGTACGTAAAGAATTTTGGGCTTATGCTTCTGATGAAAATTTCAGTAATGAAGAATTGATTAAAGAGGCTTATCAGGGCATACGCCCCGCCCCTGGCTATCCTGCTTGCCCTGATCACACTGAAAAAGCAACCCTTTGGCAATTGATTGAACCAAACAAAAATGCAGGCATTAGTTTAACAGAAAGTTTTGCTATGTTTCCAGCGGCAGCAGTATCAGGATGGTACTTTGCTCATCCAGAATCACAGTATTTTGGCACAGGCAAAATAATGCAGGATCAGGTGAAAGACTATGCCAAACGTAAGGGAATGACGGTGAATGAAACCGAACGGTGGTTGGCACCGATTTTAGGATATGAATAAGATTCCAATCAAAATCTTAAATCCATTGTAGGGTGGGCAAAGGTTTATCTTGCCCACCATTTCCAAAATCTCAAATCCATTGAACCTTTTCATTTTAAAAATATCTCAAGAATGGTGGGCAAGCGGGTGAAATATCTCATCTTTTCAAAGATCTCGACGCCCCGCTTACCCACCCTACATTTAAATATAAATG
>DAOVTJ010000021.1 GCA_030633165.1 Thiomargarita sp.
ACGGACAAATTATTATTGATATCATTCCTAAAATAGAATTGATTATAGGAAAACAAACAGCTGTGCCAATAGTAGGCGCAACAGAATCCCAAAATCGTTTTAATGTTGTATTTCAAAATTTTATACAAGTTTTTTGCCAACCCGCACATCCACTTGTCATTTTTTTAGATAATTTGCAATGGGTGGACTCGGCAAGCCTTAAATTATTAGAACAGGTGATGAAGAATACCACGGATCTATTTTTGATTTGTGCTTATCGGAATAATGAAGTTGATCCTAGCCATCCTGTAATGATAATGTTTGGCATGCTTAACATCCCTATTAATAAAATTATATTAAACGCCTTAACTTTTAAACATATTAACCAATTTATCGCTGATAGTTTGCATCAAGACAAAAAAACAGTGGATTCCTTGACACATCTGATAATACATCACACTAAAGGTAATCCGTTTTTTATCACTCAATTTATGCAAACATTATATGATGAAAAATTGATCAGTTTTGTTTTAGCAACAAGGGATAAAAAAGCCTATTGGCAATGTGACATTAACAAAATTAAAAATCTCAAGATCACCGATAATGTCGTGGAATTGATGATTGATAAATTGAAAAAATTACCTCAATCAGCACAGCATATTTTACGCTTAGCAAGCTGTATTGGCAATCATTTTGATTTAGAGAATTTATCTATTATTTATGAAAAAGACGTTCATGAAACTTTTCAAGATTTGATGCCCATTTTGTCTGAAGGATTAATCCTCCCCAGCTATGAACAAGAAAGGAAAAGCAATAATATTAAGCATTTACAATTCTTACATGATCGTGTTCAACAAGCAGCCTATTCCCTGATTGATGACAAAAAGAAAAAAGCGGTGCATTTACAAATAGGTCGTTTACTACTCAAAAAAGAGCAGCATATTGAACAAATCTTTAATATTACTGAACATATTAATATTGGTATTGATTTGTTGGATAATCAAGCTGAAAAAAATGAAATAGCACGATTGAATTTAAAGGCTGCTCAAAAAGCAAAAACAGCAACTGCTTATGAACCTGCGCTAAATTATTTAAAGCAAGGAATGGCACTCTTACAAGCAAATTGTTGGAAAATGGAATATGAATTAACGTTCTCATTACATATAGAACTAGTCGAAATTTTATATCTTAATAGCCATTTTACAGAATCCCAAGCCTTAGCGGAAATGGCACTAAACCATGCAAAAACCCGCTTAGAACAAGTCAAGTTGTATGAACTTAAAATTCAATCCCATATTTCTAATACCCAAATGATAGAGGCACTTGATATAGGATTACACATCCTTCGCTTCTTAGGTATTAAACTTGATCATACACCAGTACTTCAAGAAATAAATATTAAGGATTTAATTAATTTACCCTTAATGACTGATCCTTTTAAACTTGCAGCCATGCGGATTTTAATGACGATTATGTCACCCGCTTTTATTGCTAATCCAACACTTTTAGGACCCATTGCATTTACGATGGTTAATTTGAGTATGAAAAATGGAAATTCACCTCCTTCAGCGTATGGCTATAGTTTTTATGGACTTTTCTTGTGTAGTGGTATCAATGATATTGAATCTGGTTATCAATTTGGACAACTTGCCTTGAAATTAGTAGAGAAATTGAACAGTAGAGAAATAAAAGCCAGAACGCATGAATTATTTCATGCCTTTATTCGACCATGGAAAGAGCATCCTAAAGACATTGTCGGTTCACTCCATGAAACGACTCAAATAGGTATAGAAACAGGTGATATAGAATATGCTTCTTATGCTGCAAGTTTTAGTTGCATTTTTCCGTTTTTAAAGGGAGAACCATTAGAAGATGTTGAGCAGCGTTGTCTCCATTCATTAAACATGCTTCAGAAATTCCAGTATGAACATATCCTTAATTACCTCAAGATTTGGAAACAACTGGTTTTGAATTTACGTGGAAAGGCCACAGAAAGAACTTTATTAATTGGTACAGACTTTAATGAAATAAAAATACGAGGACATTTCCTTAAAACAGAGAATAGTACCAGTCTTTTTACATTGGATGTTGCTAAAGGTATTCTTCTATATTTTTTGCTTCACTCAAGAAATGCTGTAGAGGCTTTCCAATTTGCAAATCAATATCAAGAAGGAGGGGCAAGCTTTATCACAGGGGCAAATGTTTTTTATTATTCCTTATCCCTTTTAGCTCAATACCCAAATGTTGAATCACAGACACAAATCAAATATATGGCGCAAGTTTCCCTTAACCAAGAAAAACTGAAAAAATGGGCTTTTCATGCCTCAATGAATTATCAACATAAATACGATTTGGTAGAAGCCGAGAAAGCACACGTTTTTGGAGAAAAATTGATAGCAATGGATTTATATGAACAAGCCATTGCTGGTGCGAAAGAAAATGAATATCTCCATGAAGAAGCCTTAGCTTATGAACTAGCTGCCGAATTTTATTTAGAGCATAGCATGGATAAATTTGCAAAAACCTATATGATAGAAGCTATTTATCGTTATCAACTGTGGGGTGCAAAATGCAAACTAGATATCTTGGAAGAAAAATATCCCCAATGGGTACAACAGATATCAGCATCTGCCAACAGATGCTTAGACTTAAATAGTATCATAAAAGCGTCTCAAACCCTATCAAGAGAAATTCTGTTAAGTAGGTTGGTAGAAAAAATGATGCTAATTGTGATTGAAAACGCAGGTGCAGAAACAGGCTACTTATTATTAGAAAAAGATAATGAATGGTTTGAGGCAAATCATCCCATCAATTTTGAAAAAATTGCCACAAGCATTATTAATTATGTTGCAAGCACCAAAGAAGCGGTTGTTCTTGATAATGCAGCTAAAAAAGGCGCATTTACCAATGATATTTACATCATTAACAAACAAGTAAAATCTATTTTGTGTGTCCCTTTAATCAATCAGGGCAAGCTCACAGGTATTTTTTATTTAGAAAATAATTTGGTCACCGCAGCTTTTACAGCAAGACGAGTGGAAACGGTACACCTATTAGGTGCACAAGCCGCTGTATCATTGGATAATGCACGACTATACGAAAATTTAGCAGAATATAACCGCACCTTAGAAGAAAAAGTTTCTAAAAGAACACAAGCATTGAGAGAAAATGAAGTCCAATTAAAACAAGCTAAAGAAGCAGCAGAACATGCTAATCGCACCAAAAGTGCTTTTCTAGCTAATATGAGCCATGAACTTCGCACCCCATTGCATGCTATTCTTGGATTTTCACAACTCATGGAACATAATGGCATTATATCACCTAAGCAGTTAGAAAGTGTAAAGATTATCCGTCGCAGTGGTGAGCACCTGTTATCCCTGATTAATGATGTATTAGAAATGTCTAAAATTGAGGCAGGTTGTATTACGCAAAATGAAGAAATTATTATTCTTCAGGAATTACTGAAAGATATTGAAAACATGATGCGTATCCGAGCTGAAAATAAAGGACTTCAACTTATTATAGCGTATGACGCTACACTTGTCCAATTCATTAAAATAGATGCGAGTAAATTACGCCAAATCCTCATCAACTTAATCGGCAACAGCATTAAATATACTGAACATGGAGGTGTGACTTTACGTATTCGAAGCACAGATAATCGCTTATTTTTTGAAATAGAAGATAGTGGAGTCGGTATTGCTGAAAAAGATTTAGAAACCATCTTTGAAGCCTTTGCTCAAGTTGGCTCTACAGCAGAGATTGAAGGAACGGGCTTAGGGCTGCCTATAAGCCGCCATTATATCCGCTTATTGGATGGCGATATTGAAGTAAGCAGCAAGATTGGTGAATATTCGATTTTTAAATTTGATATTTCAATGAAAAAAGCTAATGCTAGCGATATTAAAATAAAAAACAACCGCCGTATAATTGGAATGCAAGCAGGGCAACGCATTTCTCGTATTCTGATAGTGGAAGATAACCAAGAAAACAGAGTATTAATGAAAAAGCTATTGCGTTTTGTCGGATTTGAAGTACGGGATGTTGTTAATGGAAAAGCGGGAATAAAAGTTTTTGAACAATGGCACCCCCATCTCATTTGGATGGACATGCGTATGCCTGTAATGGATGGTTATGAGGCTATAAAATACATTAAATCCACCATAGCGGGACAACAAACCGTGGTGATTGCTATGACAGCCAGTGCTTTTGAAACCGAAAAACAAGAAATTATGGATACAGGCTGTGATGATTTTATCCGAAAACCATTTAGAGAAGAAAACATGTTTGAACTGATGGGTAAATATTTGAATATCCAATATATATACGAGAAAATAGCAGCAAAAAAGGAAACAAAAAAAGAGCTAGAACCCAATTTTATTCAAACATCAATAACACTTCTGCCAAATGAATTACAACATGACTTATATCAATCCCTTAAAGAACATGATGTTAATGCTATTAATTCTGCTATCAAGCAAATAAAAGATAATGCATTAGCCAAAGCTATGATAGCTTATACTGATAATTTTCAATATGAAAAACTAGAAAAATTAATTGGACACAACTATGAATAAATTAGATCTAACACAAAGAAATATCCTACTTGTTGATGATGATCCATCCGCCATACGTTTCCTTTTATACATACTCCAAAAAAAGGGTTACCAAGTGCGGGTTGCACTCAATGGAAAAACGGCAATTGAAACAATAGCAACAAAATTACCAGATTTGATATTATTGGACATTAATTTGCCTGATATGAACGGATTTGATATATGTCAAAAATTGAAGGCTTCAGAAGAATACAAAAAAATTCCTGTAATTTTTCTCAGCGCCCAGAGTGATACTGTTGATAAAATAAAGGGATTTCAAGTTGGCGGGATCGACTACATCACCAAGCCCTTTACCTTAGAAGAAGTGTTAGTACGCGTTCAAACGCATTTGACAGTAAATATCATACAACAAAATCTGGAAGAATTAGTGCGAGAACGTACAGCAGAACTGATACAAGCCAAAGAAGAAGCCGAATCCGCAAACCGTGCGAAAAGTGAGTTTCTCGCTAACATCAGCCATGAAATTCGCACACCCATGAATGCGGTGATTGGATTCACCGACATTTTATCACATATTATCACAGATCAAAAGCAAAAACATTATATAACCTCGATTCAAAATGCAAGTAAAATGCTACTGACTTTGATTAATGATATACTTGATATCGCCAACATTGAAGCAGGACGACTAGCAATTCAGTTGGAAGAAACTGATCCTAGAAGCATTTTACTTGAATTAGAACAACTATTCGCACTTAAAATAATCGGAAAAGAATTAGATTTTCAAGTAAACATTGATGAAAAGTTGCCTCAAAGTTTGTTATTGGATAAAACTCGATTACGACAAATCTTACTCAATTTGATAAGTAATGCCATTAAGTTTACTGAACAGGGATCTATCAACATTAATATCCGTCCATGTTACAAAGATGATAACACTATTTATTTAATCATCGCAGTGAAAGATACTGGTATCGGTATTCCCACAGAGCAACAAGAAAATATTTTTAATGTGTTCCAACAAATTGATGGACAAAGTACCAGAAAATATGGGGGGACTGGATTAGGGCTTGCCATTTGCAAACGATTGATTAATATGATGAATGGTAATATTTCTATTCGGAGTCAAGTCGGTGTCGGCAGCGTTTTTGAAATCACCTTGAGAGATGTTAAGGTTACTGATGTGGTAAAACCAGTGAAAATGGATGATATTAAAGTATTCACAGAAACACAAAAAATTGATATGCATACCTGTTCTCAATTAGAAAAATACCCAGCTTTGATGACAAGCTTGGAAGAAATGAGACCATTTTGGGAAAATTATAGCGGTGCCTTGGATTTGGAAGAAGTAAAAATATTTGCGGTTCAACTCAAAGAATTAGGTGATAAATATAAAATATCAGATCTGTCTCATTTGGGTGAAAGATTATGTGGATTCACTCAAGAATTTGAGTCAGCACAAATTAGACAGCTATTAAAGACATTTTCTGAACTATTTCAAAAAATACATGAAAATACAAACTAAAATATCCAGCATCATTTTTTTTATCATTTTTGTAACAGGTGTTATCGCGATAACAGGCAGTTATCTTATTTCGAAACAGATGCTTAAAGAAAATATTTATCATCATTTAGATAGCCTTGCGAATTCAAAATCATACTATCTTGAAACAATATTAAATAATGATATAGAACTAGTTCTTAAAACATTCGCGACTGGTACACTTTTGAGAAATGCCTTATTAACTCACAATTTGACACTTGCCCTTCAAAGAATAAACAATTTAATTAAGGTTTATGACAAGATTTCTCGAATTAGAATTTTGGATACACAGGGTAAAGTACTCATCTCAAGTAACAAGAAAATTGATTATATTGGAAATGCTGAAATATTC
The DNA here is from genome assembly GCA_030633165.1 of Thiomargarita sp. Lineage (GTDB taxonomy): Bacteria > Pseudomonadota > Gammaproteobacteria > Beggiatoales > Beggiatoaceae > DAOVZS01. The sequence goes on from DAOVTJ010000021.1 coordinate 6,431, forward strand.
TCCAACGGTAAAGAAGAAGTTTATATTCGTGATGTACATATTTCCACAGTTACGGGCACTAAAGTTATCAGTATCTCTGCTCCCATTTTAAACAATGGTGAATTTCTCGGCATTGTGATTATTAATATAGAAATAAACGAAACATTATATGACATCATTTCACATCCTCATGGAACAACGGGTGAAATCTATATTATCAACAAAGATCGATATCTGATTGCCTCGTCACGGTTAATGAATAACAGTTTATTCAAACAAAAAGTGGAAATCTCAGAAGCTATAAAATGCATCACACTTTCAAAAAATAATCATAATATTGAACAGAAAAAAATAGAGATTTATAAAGCTCATCACGGAAATTTTGTGATTGGCACACACCGTGCGATTAAGAAATTGGACTGGTGTTTGTTAGTCGAAATAGATGTAGACGAAGCTTTTGCACCAGTCAATAGACTTGTGCACATAATGCTTATTATATTAATAATATTAATAGGAATGGGCAGTATAATTGCCTTTTTCATTTCCAAAAGTATAATTCACCCTATTCTCAAATTACATCGCAAAAGCGAGGAAATAGAAAAAGGCAATTGGGATTTTCAAGTGACTATAGATAGTCACGATGAACTGGGAAAATTAGCAAAAGCTTTTAATAGCATGACAACACAGCTAAAAAATGCTCAAAATGATTTACAATATCAAACTAACTTTTACGCCAATATTTTGGATAATATCGTTGATGGTGTTTTGGTCATTGATAAGAATGACATCATTTCTTATGCTAATAATGGAGTGGGCGTTATTGTGGGAAAAGCACCAGTTCAACTTGTTGGGAGGTGTATTTTAGTTGATTTTCCTAAAGACATACGAAATTGTTTCAAGCTTTATTATTTAAAAGCTAAAGAGAGTCTAAAACCAATTCAGTATGGTACATATTTGAGAACAACAATAGTGATAAGACAATCTTATCAATCAGGATGGCTCATACCACAAATAACAAAAGGAAAGTTTAGTGGTATGATTTGTACGGTTACAGATATTACCCAACAAATATTGGCTGAAAAAGAATTAAAACAATACCAAGATTCTCTTGAATTAAAAGTCATCAAACGTACTGCGGAATTGCAAGTCGTCAATGAACATTTGCAACAAGAAATTGAAGAACGTAAACAAACAGATCAGCAACTGTCGCAACATATTTATCATCTGGAGGGTTTAACAAGCTTAGGAAAAGCCACTAATGAAACACATAATATTGAGCAAATGATGGAAAATGCCATGAGAGCAACTTTATCGGTGTTCAAGTGTGATCGAGCTTTCCTGCTATCGCCTTCTGAAGAAGATGAATCTCGTTGGCATATTCCAATAGAGATAACAACACCAGAATACTCTAATTCTATTTTACCGACAGAACTTTTGATGGATCCTGAAAAATCAAAAACTATACAACACGTTTTGTCTGTAAAAGAACCCATTATCTTTGGTAGAAGTTCACAATACAAAATCTCGCCCCTGCTTGCCCAGCAGTTTTTGGTTAAATCTCAGCTCTGTCTAGCAATTCATCCAAGATTTGGTAAACCGTGGATATTTGAAATGCATCAGTGTTCTTCGGCTAGAATTTGGACAAAAAATGAACTGAAACTTTTCAGTGATTTTGGACAACATATTGCGGATATTTTGGGGCTTTTCCTGTCTCTTGATGCACTTAAAATGGGTGAATTAAGATGGCAATATGCCTTGACAGGTAGTCAAGATGGTATATTGGATTGGAATATCATTACTAATAAAATTTTCTTTTCTCCTATATGGAAAAGTATGCTGGGATTTACAGATGATGAAATGCGCTCCGATCTAATGGAATGGGATAAACGCGTACATCCTGATGACAAAGAACAGGCTTATCTTGATATTAAGACACATCTTGCTGGTGAAACAGAATATTATCGTAATGAACATAGACTCTTATGCAAAGATGGCACTTACAAATGGATTTTAGATCGAGGAAAAGTCGTTGAATTTACAAAAGAGGGGAAACCTTGGAGATTTGTTGGCACGCATTCTGATATTACTGAACGTCGAGAAATAGAAGATAAATTATCAAAAAGTGAAAAACGTTATCGACGGCTTTTTACTGATAATCAGGCGATTGAATTATTGATTAATCCTACAACTGGAAAAATTGTAGATTTTAATAAAGCTGCGATTCAATACTATGGTTATTCTGAAGAAGAATTAAAGTCAATGCGGATAATGGACATTAATACACTAAGTCCTGAAGAAATTACTCATGAAATGTCCACGGCTGAGATTGAAAAACGTACTTCTTTTTCTTTTAAACATCGGCTAGCTTCTGGTGAAATTCGAGATGTTGAAGTTTATAGTGGTCCCATTGAATTAGATAATCAGCATTTACTGTATTCGGTTATTCATGACATAACCGCTTGGAAGAATGCCGAAGAAAAATTGAAACAAGCCAAACAATCCGCAGATTCTGCCAATCGTGCCAAAAGTGAATTTCTCGCCAACATGAGCCATGAAATTCGCACACCATTGAATGCGGTGATTGGATTTTCTGAACTATTATCAAAAATGGTAACAAATAAAAAGCATAAAAGTTATCTGGACTCAATTCAAACCGCTGGCAAAACGCTATTGACTTTGATTAATGATATACTTGATTTAGCCAAAATTGAAGCTGGACGACTAGAGATTCAGTTAGATGTGATTGAACCTAGAATTCTTTTTGCAGAAATAGAACAATTATTCGCCTTAAAAATCGCAGAAAAAGGGCTCACTTTTAGTATAGAAATTGAAAATAGATTACCACACGCCCTAATTTTAGATGAAAACCGCTTACGGCAAATATTACTTAATCTGATAGGTAATGCGATTAAGTTTACTGAACAAGGCACTATCAAAATACGTGTTAAAATGTTGTGCAAAGGTGATAGCATTGATTTAATCATTGCAGTGGAGGATACAGGTATTGGTATTCCCAAAAAACAACAAAAGCATATCTTTGGTGCATTTCAACAAATGGATGGACAAAGCACCAGAAAATATGGAGGTACTGGATTAGGACTTACCATTACCAAGCGCTTGATTGAAATGATGAATGGTCAAATTGCTATTCAAAGCCAAGTGGGCATAGGGAGTCGTTTTGATATTACTTTGCATGATGTGCAAGTATCTGATCCGTCAAAAACAGTAAAAACTGATGATACTTTTGATATCAATACGATTTCTTTTGAACCCGCAAAAATATTGGTTGTAGATGATATAAAATCTAATCGTGCTGTTATCCGTGAAAATTTATCACAAGTGAATTTGGAAGTGATAGAAGCTGAGAATGGGAAGAATGGCTTACTTTTTGCCCAAGAATATCAGCCTAAGCTGATTCTTATGGATATAAGAATGCCAGTGATGGATGGTTATGAAACAACAACATTCCTGAAAAACAATCCGATCACAAAAAATATCCCAGTGATTGCATTAACAGCTAGTGTGATGCACGAAAAAATCAACATGCATGAATTTGACGATTTTTTATCTAAACCTGTGCAAATCTCAAAGCTCTTGAAGAAATTATCACAGTATTTAAAGTACAATATTAAACCTGTTAAGCAGAACACAAAACAGGAGGACATTCCCTCCCTCAGCCTTTCTGAGCGAAAAAAACTGCCTGAATTGATGAATAAACTGGAACAATTAATACCCAAATGGGAAAGTTTTAAGGGTGCTTTAGATTTAGATGTTGTTGAAGAATTTGCTAATGAAATTATCGCTTTGGGGACAACCTATCATATCTCATATCTCACTAATTATGGTGAAAACTTGTGTGAATTGGCTCATGAATTTGAATCTACAAAAATTAGACAATTGTTAAATAAATTTCTTAATTTGAGACAACAATTAAAAGGACTCTAAAATGAAATCACTGATATTGATTGTGGATGATGAGCCAGCAAACCAAAAAGTTTTAGCAAGTACGCTTAAAAAAAAGGGCTACAGCATCATCTTAGCTGATAATGGTATGCAAGCTTTGGAAGTACTCAAAACTAAAAAGCCTCATCTCATTCTATTAGATATTATGATGCCAGGCATGGATGGGTTTGAGGTATGTCAAAAAATCAAGACAGAGGATAACACAAAAGATATTCCAGTCTTTTTTTTGACAGCCCATAGTGAAACAGAGAAGGTAGTTAAAGGCTTTCAATTGGGGGCGGTAGACTATATCACTAAACCTTTTAACAGCGAAGAATTAATCACTCGTGTTCAAACACATCTCAAACTTAAAGCGATTGAGGAAGAATTGAAAGCATCCAATGCCACCAAAGACAAATTTTTTTCCATCATCGCACATGATTTGGGAAATTTGTTTAATGGACTCATTGGTGTCTCAAGAATATTAACCGAAGATGATGTACCTATTAATAATACTGATGAATTTCTGCAGATCATTTTACAAAGCTCACAGAAAGGTTTTGATTTATTACAAAACTTGCTTGAATGGTCAAGAGTACAAACAGGTAAACTCAATGCGCATCCTATTACCTTAAATTTTGAAAATTTGGCTAAGTATAATATACAATTATTATTCAATCAGGCTAAACAGAAAAATATCAAGTTGGTTTCCCATATAAAACCCCTCTCTGTTTTTGCAGATGAATACATGCTAAATACTGTGATTAGAAACTTGCTTGCCAATGCAATAAAATTTACACCTGAAAATGGATTGGTAGAAATATATGCTACAGAAAAAGATACTCTTGTTGAAATTTCAATTAAAGATACTGGAGTTGGCATCACACAAGAAACAATTGAAAAAATGTTCAAAATAGATGTACATCAATCCACAAAAGGCACAGCTGGTGAAAAAGGAACAGGATTAGGCTTGATTTTATGCAAAGAATTTGTAGAAAAAAATGGAGGAATAATAGGGGTTGACAGTGAAGTGGGCAAAGGCAGTAGATTTTATATTCAGCTTCAAACGAAAAATATTTGCGATGATTAAGTCTCATAAATATCGCTTTACATGGTAAAGCGATATTTATTGTTCAGCTAAACATAATGTTTCAACTCTTTACGCCGTTTTCCAGCCCGCTGTGTAATCACCCCTTGTATCACATCTAATCCCGCAATTTTTATCATTGGATATTTCTCATTTAAAGGCTTCAAAAAATATTGCTCATTTTCAATAAGCAATTGCCTAAAAATATATTCCTCCTCATGGACTGCAAAAACATAAGAACCATTTTTAACAACACCATCAGGCTCAATGTAGGATAAGCCAGCAATTCCTTTAGAAAAGGAAATCATTGACTCTCCCCCGAACCGTGCTTGCACCTTTCAATGCACACGGCTCTCCAGTAAAATCTAAAATCAATTATTCCATCTTGCCCTTAGTCCAATCTTCATTTATAAGGCTTACTGTCTTATCTTTACCATACTTAACGATTAAATTTTTACCATAAGACTTGAAAATTTGAGACAAACTTTTTTTATGTTTTCCAGCTAAAGTCTTGGCAGCAGAATAGTGGATGATATACTGCACCCTAGCTAATTTATTTCTGTTATTTACAAAACGGTAATCATTAGAAATACGAGATAAAATACGATTATGACTTATAATGATTTCCCAATCCTCATAATTAATATGAGATTTTCTGCAAATTGGAAATCCCTTACCATCACATATCCCTACATGTTTCAATCGCTTGATCACGCCAAGCATATTAACATTTAATTGAATCTCAAATGTATTTCTAATTATTATTTCAATACCTAAAAAGGGAGTCACCTTAGTTTTAGCGTATTTGAGGTCTAAATTTAACTGAATTTTTAACTTCTTCAGCAAAAAAGTCTCGACATCACTTCTAATGATCTCGGCTAATGATTTAGAACCTATGATTCCAATAATCCACTCATTAGCATACCTAACATACCTTATTCTTATGTATACAGGGGAAACCTTCCACCTACCAATATCATGTTTATGACTGATTATCATCAAAAACTTATCTAATTCATTGAAATAGATATTGGATAACAAAGGAAACAATATGCCATCAACAGTATATTCAGATCTTAAAAATTTCCAAATTAAGTGAATAAATTTCTCATCCTTTATTTTCTGTCTTAACAGTTCAATTAAAACATGAGGATCTATCTGATTTGAGAACTTTCCTCTTATAAACCATTTTGACCCACGCCACTTATTCTTTATCTCTTTTAAAGCAATCTGATAAACCCTAAAGCCATTATCTTGAAATATTGCATCAAGTATCAATCGAATAGCTTCTTGGATGACATTGATATGATTAGAAAACTTAAACTTTTGACTTTTCAAGTCTTGAATCGTATTTTCTATCCCCTTAATTTTCTCCTCTTTATATTTTAAGTTGTCGTAGGCAAGTACGAATATATCTTGTTTGTATAAGATTCTATAAAGATCTGGATTTTGACACTCAGGATACTTTATATTTCTTGATTTTAGTATTTCTAATTCTTTCAAAGCTGTTGACATGACGCATGCCCTTTGAATATCTTAGAAACTATCTTACCTATTTCCCTTCATTGCCTAGATTCTCTCCAGTTTCTTTTGGCATTACCCAAACATTATAAGGTTTAACCTTGCAACTACTATGGAAATTCCGTTACCTTGACGATTACTCGCTTTAGGCAATCCCTAAATTGCTTTAAGTACATTTAACTTGCTTCAAGTCTTTAATACTCGGATATCCTAAAAGTGGATGTCTAACACCTTAGATTCGTTATTCACTGTTTTTGATCATTATCATGATTCAGTTTATATTGGGAGGATATTTTGACACATTATTATTTTATCAAAATCCAATATAATGAGGATTATAAGTAATATAACCTCATAGGGCAACATATCCCTAACCGCAGCTAACGTTCAAACAATCAAGTTTTAATCATAATGTTTTGTCTTGGGAAGCAACTCATCTTAATTACTTCGACTAATCTCCCCTTTACCATCATGCTACAGTCCCCTAACTTGTTTTCAAGCTAAAGTAAGATGGTTGACTTATTTATAATATTCCTCAATAAAGCCCAATCCTTGGACGACCACTTTAAAGCCTTTATAGGCGCACAATAATTATGTGTCCGTCATTAAATTCAGGAGTCATACTATCCCCTAATACTCTTAGGGCAAATGGATCATGTCCACATTCATTACTCATTATAAATACTCATAATTATTACCGTGATAATAAGGCTTCAACAAAACTATCCGCCTCAAAACACCGTAAATCATCAACTTGTTCTCCAACACCGATAAAACGGATAGGCAAACCCACTTTTTTCGCGACAGCAAAAACAATCCCACCTTTCGCTGTTCCATCCAATTTTGTCAACGTTAAACCTGTTACGCCAACGGCTTGATGAAATTCCGTCGCTTGGACAAGCGCATTTTGACCAATACTTGCATCAATAACAAGCATCACTTCATGTGGTGCATTAGGATCAAGCTTAGTCATAACTCGTCGCACCTTTTTTAACTCCTCCATGAGATTATCTTGAGTATGTAAACGCCCTGCTGTATCTGCAATCAAAACATCAATACCACGTGCCGTTGCCGCCTGCAAAGCATCAAAAATGACTGAAGCAGAATCCGCTCTGCCCTCCTGAGCAATGACAGGCACATTATTGCGCTCTCCCCAAATCTTCAATTGTTCAATCGCAGCAGCACGGAAAGTATCCCCAGCTGCTAACATAACAGATCGCCCTTCTGCTTGAAAACGTTTAGCAAGTTTACCAATAGTAGTCGTTTTACCTGCCCCATTAATACCAACCATTAAAATCACAAAAGGCTTATTATTCTTAGGTAAAACTAAGGGCTGCGCTACATCTTGCAAAATTGTTTGCATATTCTCACGCAAAGCATCAAATAAAGCATCAGAATCCTTAAATTCTTGACGTCTTTTACTTAAATCTGTCACCAGCATAGTCGTGACTTCCACCCCCAAATCTGCAGTCAGCAGCAAAGTTTCAATTTCCTCAAACAAATCATCATCAATCACTTTTTTGCCGAGTAATAAATTTGCCAAACCATCCGTCAGATTTTCACGAGTACGGCTTAAACCTTGTTTTAAACGAGAAAATAAGCCCTTATCAGATTGTTCTGTTTTCTTATTAAATCCAAACATTATAGTTTTTTAAAGATCTCCCACGAGGAAATAACGATTTTAATCTTGAATTGGTTATTTTCCAAGATCATTTTTTTAGGTAAGAAAGTGCCATTAATATTAATATAATGTTTATAGTCAATTTCCCAATCATCTTGTCGTAATTGGTATAAACGCTTCGCATCATTTAATGTATAGCCTTTCGGAGCAGAATTTGGTGATGGGAAACCTCTGATCCAATATTGTAAATTGCTTACGGGAAGAGCTAGGTTTAAAACATCAGCAATCAATGTATCAGGATTCTTAGCCTTAAAGGTTTTCTTATCAGCAGTCTGCATCACAACCTCATTCGCATTTCCTTCTAACAATATAGCACCTTGTCCCATAGGACTATTTAAACGTAATTTATACTTCGCCCCTTTCTGTTGCCAATAAACAGTCGCTGTCCAACTGTCATGTTCAGTTGAAATTGCAATACGAGCATTTAAACGCCAAGCTTCCAATTGACTAGCAGGCGTTGGGGGTAGAGTGGGTACTTGGCTACAACCCGAAAGTATGAAGACAAAAAGAAGTAAACGTTTCATAATCATTTATTAACAGGTAAAAAACGATGTATCACATCATTCAATTTTTGATCATTCGGAAAAACAGCAACAGCCTTGTTCCATATTTCTTTCGCAGCACGGTAATCCCCAATTTTCCATAAAACTTCCCCTAAATGCGCGGCAATTTCAGGATCAGTGCGTTGCTCATAAGCCTGACGTAAATATGCTATCGACTCCGTATATTTTCCCATTTTATATAACACCCATCCCATACTATCTAAAATGTAAAAGTCATTAGGATTGAACACTAAAGCTTGTTTAATTAAATCATGGGCTTCTACATAACGATCTGTATGTTCTATCAGACTATAACCCAAAGCATTGAGCGCATTTGCATTTTTTGGTTTTAAGGCTAAAATACGTCGTAAATCTTTCTCAAATTCAACCACATTTCCTAATTGTTCGTGTAACATCGCACGCATATAGAGCACTTCAGTGTTATCATAATCTAAGTGGATTATACGCTCATAAGTCTTTAATGCTTGCTGATAACGTTTTTGCTCAACTAACAATTCCGCCTCCAATAACATCAAAGTTAGCTTATCCTCCTGATTAGAAACAGATACTGTCCGAAGATGTTCAATAGCTTCTTTCGTCTTACCTTGTTTGACCAAAATAATAGCAATTCGTGCTTGTATATTTGAATAATGTACACCTTCATCAACTTGGCGATACCAAGAAATGGCGTTAATTAGATCATTTTCTGCCTGTGCAATTTGCCCTAAATAATAACGTATGGTATTAAGCTTTTCTCCATTTTCAATTAATGTCAAAAAATATTTTTTAGCTTCACCAAGTTTATTGAGTTCTAGAGATAACACCCCCAAAGTATACACAATCTCATTATCTTCTTCTGGAGATTGAGAAACAAATAGTTTAAATTGCTGAATTGCTTTTTCAAATTGTTTATCTTCTGTTAGCATACGCGCATACATTAAACGCCAATCCAACTGCTTTGGGGATTTTTGCAAAGCTTGTCTCAACCAATCGAAAGCGAGAGATTGTTTACCTTGTTTTTTTAACAAATAGGCATAAAAACGTACAGCTTCAACATGTTCAGGAACATCAATTAATATTGTATCCAATACCTCTAAAGCCTTATTGATTTGATTGGCATGGTTTAATACACGTGCATATATGATTAAAACTCTTGGATCACGTGGTCGTTTAGCGATTAATTTTTGTATCAGTTTTAAAGCAAATTCCTGCTCAGCTTGTTGCTCTAGCATCGCTCTCATCAATAAATTGACTTGCTGGGGTTCTGCTTTAAAAGTGTCAAGCATTACCTCTAAATGTTCAACAGCTTCCGTCATACGTTTATCACGTATAAGCATACTTACCAGAGTTTGATGTGCATAAAGATTATTCGGGGCGAGAGAAAGCCACAATCGTGCAGCTTTCATTGCAATGTTATACTCTTGTGCATACTCAGCGATTTGAGTCGCACGTTCTACCAAATTTAGATCATTACTTTTAAGGGCAACATCGAAATAATACTCTGCTGCTAAAGCATAATTACCTCGAAGTTTAGCCATTTCAGCCACTAAAATTTTATACATATATTCATGCTGTGTAGAGATAAAATCTCCACTGTGATATTTGTCAGAAATAGCGGTTTCTTGAGCAATGGCATCATTATATGTCAATTGACCAGCACACCCCATAAAAAAGTTAGTCAGGATAATCACACCAATATTTTTACATAAAAATCTCATTTTATACCTCATAATTAGTTTTATACCTATTATACATTATAATATAAAAATACGACTCCTTTATAACTAATAACTAATAACTGATAACTAACATGAATATTCTTCAAGAAGCCCTCACATTTGATGATGTTTTGCTCCTACCTGCTCACTCCACAGTTTTACCTAAACAGGCACAACTTGCGACTGCCTTAACACGAGATATCACACTTAATATCCCACTTATATCGGCAGCAATGGATACTGTCACCGAAGCACGTCTTGCTATCACCATAGCACAAGAAGGTGGTCTTGGCATTATCCATAAGAATTTAACTGTTGAAGAACAAGCACATCAAGTGGAAAATGTCAAGAAATTTGAAAGTGGCGTCATTAAAGACCCAATTACTGTCTCACCCCATACCAGTATTCAAGAAGTACTTGCTCTCACCCGTGCCCAAAATATTTCAGGCGTACCTGTTGTTGATAAGGATGCTTTAGTTGGCATAGTCACTCACCGCGATTTACGCTTTGAAACCCATTATGATCATCCTGTTTCAAGCATTATGACCCCTAAAAAACGCTTAATTACTGTACAAGAAGGTGCAAGTCGTGAAGAAGTTGCATATTTATTACATAAACATCGTATTGAAAAAATATTAGTCATCAATAAAGACTTTCAATTGTGTGGCATGATTACAGTTAAAGATATTCAAAAAGCCACAGAAGAACCCAATGCTTGTAAAGATGAACATCAACGTTTACGAGTCGGTGCAGCGGTGAGTGCAGGAACAAATACCAATATTCGGGTAGCTGCCTTAGTTAAAGCCGGTGTTGATGTGATTGTTGTTGATACCGCCCATGGACATGCACAAAGTGTATTAGATCAAGTGCAATGGATTAAACAGCATTATCCTGATGTGCAACTCATAGGCGGAAATATTGCAACCGGTGATGGCGCAATAGCTTTAAAAAATGCAGGTGTAGATGCTGTAAAAGTCGGTATCGGTCCAGGCTCTATTTGCACCACACGTATTGTTGCAGGTATCGGTGTCCCACAAATCACCGCTATTGATAATGTTGCACAAGCCTTAAAAGGTTCTGGTATCCCGCTGATTGCAGATGGAGGTATTCGCTATTCGGGAGATATTGCTAAAGCTATTGCTGCAGGAGCACATTCAATTATGATAGGTGGCTTATTTGGGGGTACAGAAGAAGCACCTGGTGAAGTCGAACTTTATCAAGGTCGTGCCTATAAAGCGTATCGTGGCATGGGCTCATTAGCAGCAATGTCACAAGCTCAAGGTTCAAAAGATAGATATTTTCAAGCAGATGTTGATACAGAAAAAAAATTAGTCCCAGAAGGTATTGAAGGGCGTGTGCCCCATCGAGGACCTTTAATTGATGTGATTCATC
>DAOVTJ010000199.1 GCA_030633165.1 Thiomargarita sp.
ATTGATGATATTTTAGATGAAGGTTTGACTTTACAAGCTATTATCAAATATTGCAAAGAGGCAGGCGCAAAAGATGTATTGACAGCGGTGTTGATAGAAAAACAACTTGATAGTCGTTCTGGTTTACAATATGCTGATTTTACGGGCTTAACAGTACCTAACCGTTATGTGTTTGGTTATGGGATGGATTATCAAGGACAATTACGTCATGTTGCGGGCATTTATGCCGCACATGGTTTATGAGGAAACATTTATGAGTATAGCGATTATTGGTGGAAGTGGGTTGACTAAGTTAGAAGGTTTAGAAATCACCCATAGACAAATGTTACATACCCCTTATGGCAACACATCTAGCCCGATTATTCATGGCAAATATTATGGAAAATCCGTGATTTTTCTAGCACGACATGGTGCACAGCATACTATTCCACCGCATAAGATAAATTATCGTGCCAATATATGGAGCCTGAAAGAATTAGGTGTCAAAGATGTTATTGCCATTGCCGCGGTGGGTGGCATTCATCCCGACATGCAATCAAAGGATTTAGTCATTCCACATCAACTCATTGATTATACTTGGTCACGCGAGCATACTTTTTTTACTGACGATTTAAGCCATGTCACTCATATCGACTTTACTCATCCTTATTGTGAAAATTTGCGGGCTCAATTGCTGTCTGCTGCAAAAACAATAGCTTTGAAAGTACATCCACAAGGCGTATATGGCGCAACACAAGGTCCCCGTTTAGAAACTGCGGCAGAAATTAATCGTATGGAAAAAGAGGGTTGTGATCTTGTTGGCATGACAGGTATGCCAGAAGCTGCATTAGCACGTGAATTGGAAATGTGTTATGCCGCTTGTGCAGTTGTTGTAAATCCTGCGGCTGGGCGTGGTTCTGCAGAAATTACAATGTCTGAAATTGAAGCAAATTTGATTGATGGTATTTTATCTGTTCGCCAATTGTTGGTAGAACTCATTCGAGAGTATTGACGATGTCATTTTTCGCTATCATTCTTTTTCTCTTTTTTATTGTTTATTACATCGTAAATAATAAAGATCCTGTTGTTCTAGCACAAGTGACACGAGAATCCACCGTTAGGATTAGAGGGTATTTTAAAGAGAAAGATTTGGTTTTCAATGATGAAGTCAATTGGCATGGTACTGGCGTTATTATTGATAAAACAGAGGACTGTTATGTCATTTTAACGAATTTACATGTCATCGGATTTTGGGAACTTTATAACTCTGACATGGCGACTCCTGAAATTGAAGAATATTGTTTAGACATTCAAAGCAATAAATCGAATGAATGGATAAAAGCAAGTAAAATTTTGGTGAATAGCAAATTAAAAGATTTTGCGTTAATCTATATAAAAATATCAGATAAATATCCTATTTTGACATTAAAAAATGCCAAATCTCGTCAAGGCACAAAAGTTTATGCGATGGGACATCCTTCAGGACTCAATTTTACTTTGACATCAGGCATTATTTCAGGATTTAGAAACACAGAATCTGATTTAGGGATTCCTTATCAAATGATACAAACAGATACGCCTATCAATCCTGGTAATTCTGGTGGTCCATTGGTTGATGAAACAGGGCAACTTGTTGGTATTGTGGTTTCAAAAATTAGTAAAAAAGGTATTGAAGGTTTAAACTTTGCGATATCTTCTCAAGAAATTATTACCAGTCTTGAACATGATGAGTTTATGGTTTTCCCATTAGAAACAATAAAAATAGGAGAATTTGTTGAAAGGCTTAGGCAATCCAATGGAACATTATGAACAATTTTAAATATTTATTAATATTAGGAAGTTTCTTATCTTTTCTAATACCTGTTACATTACTTGCGGAAATAACTTTCCGTACTCATTTAATACATATCAATGATCACCATTCACATCTGGTGGAGGAAAACTATAGCCTTAAATTTGAGAATGTTACCACCAAAGTAAAAATTGGCGGGTTTGCCAGAGTTGCTGCCAAGATTAATGCACTCAGAAACCGTTTAGAAAATCCGCTGGTACTCCATAGCGGTGATGCTGTCCAAGGTACCTTATACTACACCCTTTTTAAAGGTAATGTTGATGTTGAATTGATGAATATTGTGGATTTTGATGCTTTTGAATTGGGCAATCATGAATTTGATGATGGTAATGCGATACTTGCAAAATTTCTTAAAAAAGCACATTTTCCCGTTCTAGCAGCTAACATTGATTTTACTCAATCTAATTTAAAGGGTTTGGTTAAGCCTTATCTGATCAAAGAAATGAATGGACAAAAAGTTGCCCTAATTGGCATTAATACCTTAAAAACCCTTGTCAGTTCCCAACCTGGTGAAGATTTAATTTTCTTTGATGAAGTGAAAACAGCGAGAAAAATAGTCAAAAAACTTGAGGCGTTGGGCATTAATAAAATTATACTGATGAGCCATTACGGTTATACGAAAGATCAAGCCCTTGCCCAACAAGTTTCTGGTATTGATGTGATTTTAGGAGGTGATTCTCATACGCTTTTAGGTGATTTTACTGATATTGGGCTTATTTCGGAAGGACCTTATCCTACCAAAATCATCTCTCCTAGATCAGAACCCGTTTGTATTGCCCAAGCTTGGCAATATTCTTATATGGTAGGGGCTTTGAGTGTCGCATTCAATGACAAAGGTATTGTGCAGGAATGTAATGGAAATCCTATCTTGCTACTTGGTGATACCTTTCAACAACGTGATAGCAATGGTCATAAGAAAACGGTAGATATAGAGACACAAGCCAAAATTGAGAGCATTATTGCCAATAATCCCAATATAGATATTGTAAAACCAGATACACTCATTATGCAACATTTGGCAAGCTACACGAAAGAAGTGGAAACACGTTCCAAAGAAGTGATTGGACAAGCAGCTGAGAATTTATTGCATATTCGTATTCCTGGCACCCATCCAAGCGGTGTTGAGTTAGCTCATGGTAGCCAAATTGCACCTCTAGTGGCTCAAGCTTATCTTGAACAATTGAAGAGTAGAAATTTTGGGGCACAACTGGTCATTCAAAATGCTGGTGGGATACGTATGGATGTATTTAAGGGCGATCTTACGATTGAAACCGCTTATAGTTTATTGCCATTTTCTAACACTATTTATGTCTTAGAAATGACGGGTGAAGAAATCAAGCAAGTGCTTGAAGATGCCCTTTATCATTATTTTGAGAAAGGGGGTTCTAGTGGTTCTTTCCCGTATGCGGCGGGTATTCGTTATACGATTGAAGTTAAACGTCCAAGCTATCAGCGTATTACTCATCTTGAAATCAGAAATGAGAATGGCAAATGGTCTCCTCTTGAGTGCAATAAAATGTATAAAGTGGGTATGAACTCTTTTATTGCGGCGGGGAGAGATGGTTATACCACCTTTGGCAAAGTCTTAAAAGAACGCGGTGGTATTAATACCTATTTTGATTATGCAGAATCTTTTGTCAATTATGTGAAACAAGTGGGTATATTGAGGACACCACAAGAATTTGGGGTGATATACAAAAAGTAAACATTGACATTTTCAAACTTGCTTAGGCACAGCCCACAAAAACTCTCCATTTTCCCTAAAATGCTTTAATTGTTGAATCGTGTGTGCAGATTTTCTATCCACGGCTTCACTTGTATTAAAAGCATTATGGGGTGTCAATATGACATTAGGGCGTTTTGCTAATTCTAGTATAACTAATAGCGCTTGTTCTTGAGTTTTTCCACAGCGCAATAAAACAGCGAGCTCTTTTTCATTATCATAAACATCTAAGGCGATACCTCCCAGAAAATTCTCATCAATAAGTTGGAGTAAGTCTTTTGTGGGTGACTGTTCACCGCGCGCAATATTGATAAAAATTAAACCTTTTTTGCCTTGTTTCAAACGTTGATAGTTAAAATAATTGATATTATCTGCTCTTAAATTCATAGCACATACCACAATATCTGCTTGAAATAAGCCTTTTTCTATTGTGACATAAGAAACATCAGAGTGTTTTTGATTAATATCAACACCCAAGACATTCATACCTAATCCTTTGCCAATTTTGACCAATTCATATCCAATATGACCAACACCGACAATCAATAATGTTTTATTTTGACAATTTTGCCCTGTGAGTCCATCTCTATTAAAATCATAAAATTGTTGTGTTTGCTGTGGTAAATGTCTTAATAGGGACATCCATAACAACATTGTTTGCTCAGCAACGGCGCGATTGCAATATAAAGGCAGATAGCCACTAGGTACTATTTTCTTACATTTTTGCCAATAGTCATGAATATGATCATATCCCGTACTCCGTGTTAAGATGCCAGATAATTGAGTAGCATAAGAAAGGGGGAGAATAGATTGAGTTCTTATACTAATAATAGGGGCAGGTGGATTATCATACGTCTCTTCTTGAATGGTTTTCCAAGTAAAATGGGCTTTTATATTTGCTGGTAAATAATGTTTAAGAGCTTTTTCTTCTTCTTTAAATGCTTCATAGAAAAAAATATCTAACATGGTATTTCTCCATTTCTCATAAGTACTGAATCACAAGTTTTCTGGTTTTTAAGAAATAAAATTTATATCCGGCATGTCCTCACACATGCTGAATATGATAGAGATAAATGGAAGATAGGTTGTTAAAATGACTCAATTATTTGAAAATACGGTAAATCATTGGCCATTCGTTGCACAAGTGCTTTCTGTTCCACAAACAAAAGCAGACTACCAACGCACTGTCACTTTATTAGATGAATTAGTGGATACTGTCGGGGATGATGAAAG
>DAOVTJ010000080.1 GCA_030633165.1 Thiomargarita sp.
CCAAGCTTCAAATATAGCTTTTTGAAATAAAGCATATTGAAGCATTGGTGATGCTTGCTTATTCTTTTTAGTTTTGACTTGTAACTCAAAATTACGATATAGTAAACGCGCATTTTCAAATGATTTACCTTTACCAATTGGCATATAATCCAAAATTTGATTAACAATTAATGAAGCCTCAGGCGCCTCTTGTTGTTCACTTTTCGCGATTTTTTGGAGGTGATTTAATTCATGGCAGAAAATCTTAAAAGCGACAGAAAATTCATGAGTATTAAAAAAGATAAGTGTAAGACAAGGAATAAGATATTTTTCAACCTGTATTTCAATAATATTTTTTTGGCTCAGGGTAAACTTATTCCACTTGACTAGCTCTATTTCATCATCCCCATTGGGATAAAGCTGATTTTTAATATCATCAAGTTTCAAAACATATTTTAGCAACAGTTTTTTATTTCCAAGACTGGTTTCTAAAGCCTTGTCAAGAATCCCAATACTACTGATAGAATAAGCCCGTTTGATTTTGGCAGAATCACTCTTATTCTTGGTATTCCACTCCATCACCGCTAAACCTTCAACATTATATTTATTAAGAATATGATCACAAAACTTACGACAGACGATACTACCAATACTGTCATCAGAAAGTAGTATATTAAAATGTCCACCAACTTGTTTGGCAGTATTATTAACATCTACAAAAAGATGGCGGAAAACTTCTGGTACAGAAGGAACTCTATATGGGGCTGCAGCTTTATTTTGTTGTTCTGTTGCATTGGGTGCAAATAAAATACACACTGGAACACGAATATTTTCAAGTAGTTCATGATGTTTATCATAAACTTGCTTTAGCGTAAAAAGTCGGTGTTGCCCATCAATGATGACAAGTTTTGTGCCATATTGATTACCTTTGGCAAGACGAATTTCTAGTTTTACTGGTTCACATTGCACTCCAATTTCTGTTGAAACTGTCGTCATTTTTAGCTGATAGGCATGTGGATTGGTGCTGGAAAAATAGGTCAATTTAAATAATCCCTGCCATTCTCTAATAACATGTTCTTTGTTTGTTAAATTATCAGATATTAGCTCACATGTTTCATCAGAATAATAGGTTGCCATTGTTTTACCTTGAGTGGGCACAATAGCAGCCAATAATGGAGGAAAAAATACAGATCTTGTTTTAAGTTCAGCAACACTCATATTTTCAGGATTAGGATTTAAATACGGTGCAATCTCAAGGCGTACTCGTTCTTCATCAATATCACGTTGTAACAAAAGTTCAAAATCTATTTTATCAGGGCGAATATCTCTAGCAAAAGTGAGATCAGATAATTCTGCCGCTGAAAAAGTGGTCATAATATATTCAATTGGAAAAGATTCACCGCTATAAAATCGTCCAAAGCTACCAATATGCTCAAAATTGTAAATTTGTTCTTTACCAAAGCTTTCTAATGACATGATATTAAGTTACCAGTTATCAGTTACCAATAGACTGCACTTTCAGGAAATATCCACCGTACACCGCCACGTGGATCAATACAATCACCTGTGTAACGGGGTATTAAATGGATATGTAAATGCATCACTGTTTGCCCAGCTGCCTCACCGTCATTAATCCCAATATTGTAACCATCTGGTGTATAGTGGCTTAATTCATTTTTTGCTTGTGTTAAGGCTTGTAATAACGCTATTTGTTCCTCTTCAGTCGCTTCAAAAATGGAAGAAATATGGCGTATTGGGATAATCAAGGTATGGCCAAGAGAGACAGGATAACCATCTCTGATAGTTATCACATGTTCATTTTGAAAAATAATTTGATTATTGTCTATATGACAAAAATGGCAATTAGAAGGCATTAATCTATTATTTTGTTAAAACCAAGGATAAAGGTAAACCAAAATTAGTCAAAATGCAAGAGATAATCAATAAATGTATACTATAGACAATTTTAGTGGGTATTAAATGAGAGATATTGGGCGTGAAAATTGAGGCGGGAATGAAGATGGCTCCCCGGGACGGACTCGAACCGCCGACAAGTTAGTTAACAGCCAACCGCTCTACCAACTGAGCTACCAGGGAATAATGAACTAAAAAAAACGTAATACTAAAGTGGCTCCCCGGGACGGACTCGAACCGCCGACAAGTTAGTTAACAGCCAACCGCTCTACCAACTGAGCTACCAGGGAACAATCTTATAAAACATTATAATAAGTCTTATATTATAAAAAATCAACCCCTACGCATATTTTTTTTCAGGGGCATAACGTATGAACAGTATTTTAATCTAATTTACTGATATGATGCAAGTGTTTGGGTATTTTTTCTAAAAAAACATTTTTATGGTAAACATAATAAAATATTTATGGAACAAATTTTTGAGAAAGGACTTTTTGATGAGCTGCACACAATCGGTGATTTTATACGTTGGGGTGCAAGCCAATTTAACAAAGCACAATTATTTTTTGGACATGGAACAGATAATGCGATAGATGAAGCTGCGATATTGGTTTTCCACAGTTTACATTTACATGGAGATATTCCCAATATTTTATGGAACACGCGATTAAGCCTTTCTGAAAAAAAAGACGTGTTTGATTTATTCAATAAGCGCGTGCAACAACGAGTCCCCGCTGCCTATCTTACTCATGAAGCATGGTTTGCTGATCTACCTTTTTATGTTGATCAACACGTCTTGATACCTCGTTCCCCAATTGCAGAATTAATAAAAAAACAATTTCAACCTTGGATTGATGCTGATAGGGTCAAGCGTATATTAGATTTATGCACAGGTAGTGGTTGTATTGCTATAGGAACTGCTTTGTTAGCTCTTCCAGATACGGAGATAGATGCAGTTGATGTATTACCTGAGATTCTTGAAATTACACAAAAAAATATAAACCGTCATGGTTTAGAGCAAAGTGTACATACGGTACATTCAAATTTATTTGCCAACTTGGCGGGGATACATTATGATTTAATTATCTCTAATCCACCTTATGTTGATAAGCAAGAATTACAAGCAATGCCTGACGAATACCAGCATGAGCCAAAGCTTGGACTTGAGGCAGGAGAGGATGGTTTGTTTTTTGTTAAAAAAATTCTACGCGAAGCTTCCCAATATTTGACACCTAACGGTGTACTTATTGTTGAAGTTGGTTTAAGCCAAGATAATTTGGTAAAAGAATATCCTGAATTGCCATTTTTATGGTTGGAATTTGAATACGGTGGTGATGGTGTTTTTTTATTAACGATGGAACAATTACAAAAGTATGCAAATGTTTTATAGGGTATTTTTATCTATTATCTGGATATTTATTCTCGGTGGGTGTAGCCAACAATTGGAAGGCGAGCAAATTTACAAGAAACTTTGCATAGCATGTCATACTTCAGGCATGTTTGGTGCTCCCAAATTGGGAGATGAGAATGCTTGGAAACCACGTATTGCACAAGGTATGGATACTTTATTTGTTCACAGCATAAATGGTTTTAATAAGATGCCTGCTAAGGGCGGCAATACGAGTTTATCTGATGATGAAGTCAAGAATGCTGTGATTTTTATGGTGTCAGAGTCTCAGTAGATTTTTTATCTGTTGATTTTAGCCACTTTTTGGCTAAAATCAATCATCAAGTTATAACAACTTCTTTATTCTCCCAATCCACGAACAAATTAACATTCTTCATTTCAAGGTGTTGCAACAAGAATTCTGCCAATTTTGCAATAACTAGGCGTTCAATAGTGCGTTGTAATGGACGAGCACCGTATTCTGGGTCAAATCCTTTTTGTGCTAAATATTCAACCAATTTAAGAGAAAATGTTAATTTTAAGCCACGCTCTTGAAAACCTTCACGTTTATTAAGCATCGCTAATTCTTTGCGGGTTATTTCTAATACTGTTGTTGTATCAAGGGCTTGAAAGCTAATCACTTGATCAATACGATTATAAAACTCAGGACGAAAAAAACTACGCACCGCACTGCTGATTTCATTATTATCCGTTTTATTGACAAAACTTATGCATTTACTTTGACGCGCCCCAAGATTACTAGTCATAATTAATATGACATTACGAAAGTCTGTTACTCGTCCATTGCTGTCTACAAGTATACCTTCATCCATCACATTCAATAGTACATCAAAAAAGATTGGATGAGCTTTTTCAATTTCATCCAATAATACAACACTAAAAGGCCGTTCTCGAACTTCACGAATCAATTTACCTGGCTTATCACCGCCACCCAGCACACGATCGACTTGCAATGGATGTTGAAATTCACTCATATCTAAACGAATTAATGGATTTAATGTTTGTCCTTGTCCAAAAAAATATTTTGCTAAAGCTTGAACACAAGCCGTTTTACCTACACCGGTAGGTCCAGAAAATAATAAAGTCGCTATTGGCTTATTGGGATCATTCACCCCCGCTTTGAAAACCATTATCACTTCACAAACGCGTTCAATCGCTTGCTTTTGTCCAATAATGCTTTTTGCAAAATAATCTTGTAAGGCTGTCATATCTAAAAGAACCTCATCACGCAACAAAAATGAGGGCAATCCTGTTTTTTGAACAAATTGTATGAGTACTTTTTCAGTATCAATCAAATTTTGCTTTTGAACAAGCATTTCATTGATAATGCTGCTTAGGAAATTAATCATTTTTCCTGGAAAAGCCTCATAGCGCAAATAACGGTTTAATAAGCGATAAGCTAAATCTAAGGCTGAATCTTCTATCGTGATATGCAACTGTTTTTCGACATAATCCGAAAATAAGCGCATAATTTTAAAAGTTTGTTTTTTAGAAAGCTTAGGAATAGAAATGACATGAAAATGCGCAGCAAATTCTGGTAAACGTTGGCGAACGCGTTCCCATTCTTGTTGGGTTAATTCACTAACAATTTGCATACCTTGACGAAGATTAGGTAACATAAATGCGGCAATAGAATCTTCTGGACCATCTCCCCCCACTGCTAAGAGATGTATAAGGTCATTTATCCATAAAATATCTCCTGTGCGCTCTAATTCATCCATAAGTTTTTCACAAGTTTCTTGCCATTCACCCAAATAACGTGCCCCTGCAATCATACGTTGCGGTGTGGTACGCCAAAAATAATTTTCACTTTCAGAACTTTTTTTCGTTAGTGTAAAAAATTTACGGGCTGCTTCTAATAAAATCGTTGTTTTACCACAACCTTGTTCACCAATAAGCACAACACTAACATGTTCTTTTTCCAATTTTTCAACCAAAGTCGCCACTAATTCTCGCCGTTCCCAAGCTGTTTCAGGTGCAATGCTGTTACTTTTTGTTTTTTTAGGAAATTTATCGGCGACTTGTAATAAAATTTTTGTTTCTTCATTGTTTCGCAGCTCTTGAACATGATGAGTTTCACGCATTTTTATACGGACTGTGACTTCTTCTAACCAAGGATCACTTAACATTAAATAACTATGTAATGTTTCTGGTGTCATATTGTTAAAATAATCACGGGCAAAATATTCAATTAAGGCGCGTAATTGTTCTTGCTTATAAAAATAGAATTGTTGTTCTAATAAGGGTAAATAACATTCGGAATAGCCCTCTGTGGCACTCCCAAAAACTGCTGCAACAGGAATGTTAATAATATTCCCCACAGGAAAAATGCCACTCTTTTCTTCATAAGAGGGACGAACATTTACATTAATTTTTTTCAACCGAGCATTTGGCAATGGTTCAGGTAGGTCGAAATTTTGAGTATATTCATGTTGCAAATATTCAGCGAAATGGGCTTTTAATTTAGGTAATTGGGCATTAACCAGTTCATATTCTGTGCCAACTAAACGTCCACAAATGATATTTTCTGTGAGTTGCCAACAGAGCAAGGGGTAGTGGTATATTTCCATGTAAATGTAATTTACGGACAAATTTTTTATTTAAAAAATCACATGATAGCATGAACATGCTATAACTAATAAAAAATTTTCTTGACATTAGTAATGACAGTGTGTAGCATGTGCTATTTATATTTAATGTTATTTTTTGATAAAACCCAGCGGAAATTGAGGATATTATGCCAGAAAAAAAATCAACTGAAACTCAATCAGAAAGTATAGTAATACTAGACTCTAAAAGCGTAAAAAAGGAAAAACCAGTTGTCACCACTGATCCAAATAGTCCCGTTCTCCTAGAAGGAGACATAAAAACGACACAAAGGAAAAAGTGGGTAGAAATACTCAAGAATAATGCTCGAAGCGTTTCTGTTTCTCTAAATTTGCCCCGAGTGTTTGGGAATATTCCTTCTGATCAACAGGGTGTTTACTTTAAAGAGTATAATTTATGGGTGTATCCTGATCATGGTGTATTTGGGTTTGGTGATCCAAGAGAGGAGAAAAAACAAGAACATACTGTTGTAATAGCACTTGAAGGGGAACGGGCACAAGGCAAGATTGTTCAGATTAAGGATGAAATATGGGTTTGTCGTGGTGGTAACTTTACAGTGGGTAGACCAAGAAAAGCCAATGTGTTTTGGGAGGTGTATAAGGGTACTACTCTAAAAGTAGGTAAAAATCAATTCTCTAAAGTATGCCAAATAGAAGATTCGTCTAAGATGTTTGATCAAATCGTTTCTTATGTGAAAGAAATTGATAGAATTAGAAAAATGTGGACAAGTCAAAATCAAGCTAAGTAATCTTTTGGGTTATGACGGGGCACTCCCGTCTTTTAAAGAATTCTGTCAAACTCAATAATCAAACGCTTAAAAAACACGAAAATGGTGCGTCAAAAGGATGAAAATAAAGGTAAACTTTTTCAATTTGAAGTCATAACACTCAATTCCTGGGGGAAAATTGTCAAACGTACTCCCAAACAAGCGCGTTATAAGACAGAAGACTTGGGTAACGGTGTTGGCTTAGAAATGGTTTATATTCCAGGTGGTACATTTATGATGGGGTCACCTAAACGCTTTGGGGGTATGTTTCTAACGGAAATCGGTAGAAATAAAGATGAAGGTCCACAACACAAGGTTACTATAAAACCATTTTATTTGGGTAAATATACTATCACACAGCCACAATGGCAAGCGGTGATGGGTGATAATCCGTCTCGTTTTAAAGGAATAAATCGCCCTGTAGAAAATATTTCATGGTATGATGCGATAAAATTTACTAAGCAATTATCCAAAAATGTAGGTAAAGACTATCGTTTGCCAACAGAATCTGAGTGGGAATATGCCGCTCGTGCTGGAACAAAAACACCTTTTTACTTTGGTGCAACAATTAGCAGCCTCGTCGCAAATTATGATGGTAATTATACTTACGCTTCTGAGCCAATAGAGGTTTATCGGCAACAAACAACGAATGTTGGAACATTTCCACCCAATGCTTTTGGACTATACGATATACATGGGAATGTTTGGGAATGGCTTGTTGATTTTTGGCATGATAATTACAAAGGGGCACCTTCTAATGAGAGAGCTTGGCTAGAAGATGGAGAGGTTCCACACAGGTTGATGCGTGGGGGGTCATGGGAAGATTGTCCGAATGATTGTCGTTGTGCTTATCGTTATGGGTACGCGACAAATAATAATTGTGGCAGACGTGGTATACGTATCGCGTTTTCTGGTGCTATTGATGCGTAAATTCATTGGGATAAGTTTGATTCTAGTCAGTGTACTTATTTGGAAAACGGTTACAGATTTAACAACACTACCCAAGTTAGATCGATATAATACTGTTGTACAAAAAGTTCAAGTGTTAGATCGTCACACGACTCCGCTTTCCATCACTTATCAAAATGAGTGGAATATTCATGATTTTGTACCTTTGCATGAGATACCAGATTTTTTACAACAAGTATTTATTTTGGCGGAAGATAAACGTTTTTATGAACACAATGGGGTAGATTGGCAAGCGCGTTGGCATGCTTTATGGCAGAATCTTTTAGCTTTACGCTTAGTACGCGGTGCTAGTACTATTAGTGAGCAAACTGTGCGGATATTGCATCCACGCTCCAGAACTTTTTGGTCACGTTGGTTAGAGGGTTTTGAAGCAACACGCTTAGAAGCAGATTTTTCTAAGGCTGATATTTTAGAGTTTTATCTTAATCAAGTGCCTTATGCTAGTCAGCGTAGGGGTGTACAACAAGCGGCACATTATTATTTTGATCGTGATTTAGAGACTTTAAATTTTAAGGAAATGATCGCTTTAGCTGTGCTAGTTCGTTCGCCCAGTCGTTTGGATTTACGTCGTGGTACAAAAAATATTGAAGGTCCTATCAACCGTTTAGTTGTTCGTTTATTAGAGTTAGGCTTGATTACAAACGCCGATTCTCAGAATATTCTAAGCTCATCTTTGCATTTACATGATTTTCATTTACCACTGCAAGTAACACATTTTGTCAAGTATATTTATACTTCAAGATCTGTTCAAGATGTGCAATTGGGACGTTTGCATACTAGTCTTGATGCTAACATCCAATCTCCTATTCAAAAGATACTTGATCAGCGTGTCCAGGATTTGCACAGTAAAAATGTTAATAATGGTGCGGTGTTGGTGGTTGATCATAAAACTCATGAGGTTTTAGCTTGGGTCAATGCGGGGCAAATAAGTCAAATTGATGCTGTCACCACAGCACGCCAGCCAGGGTCAACATTAAAACCATTTTTGTATGCGATGGCATTAGAAAAAGGGTGGACTGCCGCAAGTATAATTAATGATGCACCGTTAGCAGCGGCTGTAGGGAAGGGGATGCATAGTTTTCGTAATTATAGTCATACGTATTATGGACCATTGCGTTTACGCGATGCTTTGGGTAATTCGTTGAATATTCCAGCCATTAGGACTATTAAATTTGTAGGGGTTGCTCCATTTTTACAGCGTTTACATCAATTAGGTTTTTCAAGTTTGACAAGTCATGCGAAATTTTATGGAGAAGGTTTAGCCTTAGGTAATGGAGAGGTGACTCTTTTTGAATTAGTGCAAGCTTACGCTACATTAGCCAATAAAGGCATATTTCATTCTTTGAAAGTTTTGCATAATGCGACAAATTTTGATTCTACACCTGTTTTCAGTCCAGAAGTCGCTTCTATCATTGCCGATATTTTATCTGATCATGATGCTCGTCACTTAGAATTTGGGCGGGGTGCCTTATTGCGTTTTCCTATTCAAACGGCTGTTAAAACGGGTACTTCTACTGATTATCGAGATGCATGGGCGATGGGTTTTAATCACCGTTACACCGTTGGTGTGTGGTTAGGTAATTTAGATCAAGAGCCAATGTTTCGTGTTTCAGGGTCTTCTGGCGCTGCTTTGATATTGCGTACGGTGTTTGCTGAATTAAATCGTTATGAAGAAACACAAGCTTTGTATAAAAGCCCAAAATTGGTTAAAATCAAGATTTGTCGCACAACAGGGAAATATGCGACTCCAGATTGTCCAAGTAAAGTTGAATGGTTTATTCAGGATAAGTTGCCAACAACTTCTCACATTGAAAAGTCTTTATATTTAAAACAACCTAGTCAGGATTTACAATTGGCAATGGATCCTCGTATTCCTGATGAATATGAAGTGTTTATGTTACGTTTATCTGATACACCTTTAGATAATGCAGATTCAATAGAATGGTTGGTTGATGGTAAGGAAGTGGGCAAAACGTCTCCTGAAATTCGTAATTTTTTATGGCCTGTCAAACAAGGAAAGCATATTGTACAGGTGAGAGTTTGGTTAAATGATTATGAAGAGCAAAGGCTTACACCTATTATTAGATTTCATGTTAAATAAAGATTTATAATTATGAAAAAGTTATTAACTTTCGGTTACCTTTTAATTTTATCACATCAGGTTTGGGCTTATCCCTATAGCAATATTTATGTTTTTGGAGATAGCCTATCTGATACAGGACGACTTTTTGAAGTGATTGGAATACCCGCCGAACCGTATTTTGAAGGGAGATCGAGTAATGGTAAAGTATGGGTAGAATATTTGTCAGAAAAGTTAAACTTAACTTATAATCCCCAAACGAATTATGCCTGGTCTGGGGCAACAACAGGCACAACGAATATTTGGAGTGAGTTTTTTCCAGATGCAGAACTATGGGGAATGCAACAACAAATAGATCACTATCTCGAAAATAATACATCTGCTGATCCAAATGGCTTATATATTGTATGGGGCGGTGGCAATGACTTTATGGGTAAACTAACAGGTCATCAAGAACTGATCACCGCTGGTATTACCAATATAGTAACAACAGTCGGAAAATTACGCCAGCATGGTGTTCAGCATCTAGTGGTGATGAATATGCCAGATTTAGGTAAAACACCTAGAGTTGTAGCAAGTGGTTATAGTGCTGCCATGACAGAATTAACGATGGCTTTCAATCAGGTACTGGCAGAAAATCTTCAACCCTTCAATGTCATACAAGTCGATCTTCCCGCCATCTCAACAATGCTGTCTGATACTGAAACCTTTCTTAATCCTGTCACCCTTGGGCTAAATAATTTCACAGATATGTGTTTTAACAAAACCGCAGGGACGGTTTGTCAAACGCCACATTTTTACTGGGATGATATTCATCCTACCACTAAAGTTCATCGTGCTCTGGCTTCGATACTTTATAGTGCTGTTGCAAAACCCGTTTATATTGATGATGTGCGATCTCAAGCGATTCTTAGTCTCCCTATTATTAAAATGAATGAGACTGTTATTTTGGATACAGAAATGGTCCGTGATTTTGA
>DAOVTJ010000032.1 GCA_030633165.1 Thiomargarita sp.
ACTCGGCGTTGACGCAGAACGAATACGCTCTTCCATTGAGTACCCAACAAATTTTTGAGCTTGAAAATAGTGCTCAACTGTCAACCAATATTTGTCTTTTAGTGTGAAACCGTGTTTGGAAAAATTGGAAAATTCGGAATATTCTTGGTGGCTTGAATAAAAATATATTGTCATGATAAAACGCAGCTTATTGATTTTAGGTATTTTAGGTTTAAGTGGATGTAGCAGCATTGCCTATTACAGTCAAGCAATAGGCGGGCAATGGGAAATATATAGACGCTCTCAACAGATTGAGAACCTACTCGCTGAACCAGCTACGCCTACTCCGCTTAAACAACAATTGAGCGAGATTTTAAAAATCCGTGCATTTGCCAGTAAAATATTACACTTGCCAGATAATCGCAGCTATACTTATTATGCAGATTTAAAACGCCCATCAGTAGTGTGGAGCGTATTTGCCACGCCAGCTTTTTCCCTAACACCTAAACTGTGGTGTTTTCCAATCGTCGGCTGTGTCAGTTATCGGGGCTATTTTTCAGAAAATGCGGCACAAACTTTGGCAAATGAATTACGTCAACAAGGATATGATGTTTATGTCGCAAGTATACCCGCTTATTCTACTTTAGGGTGGTTTAATGATCCAGTCCTAAATACAATGTTATTCTGGCATAAACACCAAATTGCAGGTTTAATATTTCATGAACTTGCACATCAAAAAATATATATTCCAGATGACACCGCATTTAATGAAGCTTTTGCAAGAACAATAGAAAATGTGGGAGTAGAACGTTGGTTAGCACAACATAGCACACCAGCAGATATTCTAAAGTATCAAGAATCACAGCAGCGACAAAACGAATTTATTAAAATTGTACTCACAGCCCGCAATCATTTACAAGAAATTTATCAACAAATGCCACCAACAGAAATGTTAGCAGCGAAAATGGCAGTTTTTGATAATCTACGGACAGATATCAAAGAACATGTAAAGGGTTATGAGAATTGGCTGACAAAAGATTTGAATAATGCAAAATTGTTATCTGTTGCCACTTATCAAGATTATGTCCCAGCTTTCAAAGCCTTACTAAAACAAGTCAACGGTGATTTGAAAATATTTTATAAAGAAGTTGCAGCCCTTGGTAAATTAGGTAGAGAAAAACGACATGCTATATTAAATTCTTTAATTGCTCCCTAATCCAATGGCATTGTTCCTAGATTATAGATATGCTGGTGAGTAATTTAATTACTGAAAAGATCACTTATCGTAAAAATCATTGATTCATCAGCTTGCATTTTTATTAGAAATAACGCACCTTCTATATCTAAGACTAAATTATTTAACCTTAGTGTAGCCATACCGTAAAATGTTCGATTTATACAAGATGATACTTCGACTTTGTGGGAATCTACTAATGTGAATTGATAAGGGGTAGTATTTATCAACTTCATTTCAACCAAATATGTTGTGAAATAAGATTTTTTTAAGTCAAAAATATCTACAGCAGGTATAGACAAAATTCCATTTTTAAAAGTGGCACGACCTTCATCACATTGCCGTGGCATGTTTGCTGTTAATACTGATATTGGGTCATTTTCACTTTTCGTACTACTACTCTCGTTTAAAATACTAGTGGTTGTGCTTGTTGAGCTTGTTGGTGTCGTGCTAGTTGAACTGCTAGAATCCCCATGAACGCAATGATATCCTAAATATCCAACATTATCATTATGGCACCCCTCAGCATTGGTACGTCCAGGATGAGCATAGATAATATTTAATGACAAATTAGACAATAAGAATATTATCAAAATAAATGCTTTCACTGCTAATATTTTTTTCACAGCAATTCCCGCTTTTAAAAAAAAGCATATTATAAACAATATGTTACAAATACACAAAAAAAAGTTTTCGTAAACAAAACCAATATGTTAAAATAAGAAAAATCATGATTTGCAAAAAAGAAGAGATTAACATGAGGCACAAATTTTTCCGTAAAAAACTGTCCGAACCATTGATATAAGAGAGTGATGCAATATGCATCACCCTATACACTTGACACAAATAGGAGATTTAACAAAATGGCTTTTGAAATTAATGGAAAATCCATTGAAACTGATGATGAAGGTTATTTAATTAATCCAGAAGAATGGAATGAGGAAATTGCAAAACACTTGGCACAAGAAGAAGAAGTGGAAATGACTGATGAACATTGGAAAATCATAAAGTTCATGCGGGATTATTACAGTGAACACCAAGTGCCTGTTGATGTTCGTTTTGTTACAAAATACCTCATTAATGAATTAGGATATGGTAAAAAGGAAGCAAAAAAACATTTATTTGAATTGTTTCCTTATGGTTATGTCAAGCAGGCTTGCAAAATTTCTGGTATGAGACGACCTAGAATATGGAGCACAGGTTAAGACGACACAGTTAACCAAAATTTTTCCAAACGTTGCACCGACACAGGATAAGCCGTTTTCAATTCCTGAGCAAATAAGGAGACTCGCAATTCTTCTAACATCCACCTAAATTCTATTAATTTCGGTTGCAATACCTTGCATTCTGCGCGATGCTGCCAATATGTATCCCATAATGGTGCCATTTGTACCGCTTTTCTATTATCTTTTTGTGGATCATGCTCAAGTCTATCTAAACGCAATTGCACAGCTTTCAGATAACGAGGTAATTGTTTGAGTTGTGTTAAAGAAATCTCTTTGACAAAACCATTATAAATTAAATGCTTGACATGTTGTTTAATTTCTAATGTCGTGCTGGTATGCTTAGAGAGTTTTTGGCTTAAAGTATTATATTCCTTTAAAACCCTCTCCAATTGTCTGGCATAATCATTAGTCACCGTCATTAAACATTTCTTACCCTCGGCTAATCGTTGCTCAAAATCGGCTTGTGTACTGGGCAAAGGTTCTACTAAAAAGATTGAATCCACTATCGCTATCAGCATATCTTTTTTCAATTCTTCACATTTGCCAATTTTCATATATTGTAAGCATATATGGTTAATAGGCATTTGTTTGATCAATTTCTTAGTGGGTAAACCTAATAAAAAGAAACGCCGTATTCCACCGCGAAATTGTTCTTTAGCAGTATTAGGATTATCTAAAATACATAGAGAAACATGACTCTCTTTATCAACAAGAGTGGGAAAACCTTGCACCGTCACACCGTTAATATTAAGTGAGACTTGGACAGGTAAATCGCCAAAATCCCAAGTAGTGAGATTATCTTTTTCTAAAGCACTATCATTGGCAACTTCTCGCCGACATTCAGTACTAGCAACAGAGCCCCATTTTTCTCGTAAAGCAATTAAATCACGTCCCATATCAAGATATTTGTTATCATTATCTATTAATTGAAAATTAATTAAGAAATGCGGTGATATTGTGCCCCAAACGACTGCTGGAAGCGGTTTTCCAAGAAAACGATGACAATATTTTGTTAAAGCATCAATCAGGAAATCTTTTGGATATTCCAAAAAGCTACCCCCTTCTCGAAAAGTAACCAGTGGTTTATTAAGCGTCTCCACAGCATTTCGTGCCACATCCGGCACAGGTACAAATGACTTACGCAAACTTTTCGGCATACTTCGTAATAAAGCGATAATTTTTTCTTCTAATAATCCTGGTACTAGCCATTCAAAAGGCTCTTGTGTCAATTGATTTAATAAAGCAAGTGGAATATCTACTGTGACACCATCACGCTCATGTCCAGGTTCAAAATGATAACTAAGGGGTAAACCCATACCATTGATAAATAAATTATCTGGAAAAGATTGAGCAGTGATGCTATCGCCCGCATGTTTCATTAAATCTTCACGGCTTAAAAATAAAAAATTGCTTTCCTTCTGTTTAAGCCATTTTTCAAAAGCTTTGCCATTGTAAATACCCTCAGGAATACGCTCATCATAAAAAACATAAATTTGTTCTTCATCCACCAAAATATCTTGACGACGTGATTTATGTTCAAGCGCTTCAATTTCATTAAATAATTCACGATTATGTTGAAAAAAAGCCGCCTTACTAGAATATTCACCTTCCACTAGCGCACTACGAATAAAAATTTCCCGAGATAATTTAGGATCAATCGGACCATAATTGATTTTACGTTTAGCAACAAGAGTTAATCCATATAAAGTGACTTTCTCATAAGCACCTACTTGTGCCCGACGTTTTTCCCAATGGGGTTCAAAATAATGATGTTGGCATAAATTTCCTGCTGCTGTTTCTATCCAATCAGGTTTAATATTGGCGACACAACGGGCATAAAGACGTGTCGTTTCCACCAATTCTGCTGCCATTATCCATTTTGGTTGTTTTTTGAAAAGAATAGAACCTGGAAATAAATATGGTTTAGTATTGCGTGCACCTAAATATTCATCTGCAGATTGTTTTTTAGTTTTCTTATCAGACTCAATTTTAAAAGCAATATTACCTAATAAACCCATAAGCAAGGCGCGGTGAATTTCATCATAACTTCCTTCTATTTTATTTACTTTCCAACCTTTTTCTTTGACAAAATTTTGTAATTGTTGATGTATATCTTTCCATTCCCTCATTCTGAGATAAGATAAAAAATTATCATGACATAAATGACGTAGCTTATTTTTTGATAAATGCTTGGCTTGTTCATGATAAAAATGCCATATTTTTAAATAACTTAAAAAATCTGAACGTTCATCAGTAAATTTTTTATGAGCCATATCTGCTGATTGTTTAGCATCCATTGGACGTTCACGTGGATCCTGTATACTCAAAGCACTAGCGATAATAAGCACTTCAGTCAAACAATTTTGTTGCTTAGCAGCTAAAATCATTCTCCCAATTCTGGGATCAATCGGTAATTGACTCAATTGCCAACCAATTTGCGTTAATTGTTGCTTATAATCTACTGCTCCAAATTCTGTCAATAAATTAAAACCATCATTAATCATTTTTGCAGTCGGTGGTTCTATAAACGGGAAATCTTCAATATCACCTAAGCGTAAAGATAACATTTGTAAAATCACCGAAGCGAGAGAAGTACGTAAAATTTCTGGCACCGTAAATTCAGAACGCAAATTATAATTATCTTCAGAATACAAACGAATACACAACCCAGGCGCAATTCGTCCACAACGCCCCTTGCGTTGATCCGCATTAGAACGAGAAATTTCTTCAATAGGTAAGCGTTGAACTTTATTACGAATACTATAACGACTAATACGCGCCAATCCTGAATCAATCACCGCTTTAATGCCTGGCACAGTTAAAGAGGTTTCCGCAACATTAGTTGCCAACACAATACGCTGCTGCTTACCAGGTGCAAAAACACGATTTTGTTCAGCAGCAGAGAGACGGGCATATAAAGGCAATATTTCAGCATGGTGTAGAGAATGTTTACGTAAAGCTTCAGCAGTATCACGAATATCACGCTCTCCACTGAGAAAGATCAACATATCATCATGTCGTGTATGTTGCGTAACTTCATCCACAGCATCCAAAATCCCTTGTATTAAATTACGATCTTTTTCTTCTTCATCACCAGATAATGGACGATAACGTAATTCAATTGGATATGCTCGCCCTGAAACTTCAATAATGGGTGCATTATCAAAATGGGCAGAAAATCGTTGTGTATCAATGGTAGCAGAAGTGATAATCACTTTTAAATCAGGGCGTTTAGACAAAAGGCGTTTAAGATAACCTAATAAAAAATCAATATTTAAACTACGCTCATGTGCCTCATCAATAATCAACGTATCATAAGCTTCTAAAAAACGATCACTTTGAGTTTCTGCGAGTAAAATCCCATCAGTCATGAATTTAATATATGTCTCAGCACTGAGGCGATCACTAAAACGTACCTTATAGCCGACAGCATGTCCCAAAGGACTCGAAAGCTCACTAGCAACACGATTAGCAACAGTACGTGCAGCAATCCTACGGGGTTGAGTACACCCAATCAAGCCAGAAACACCGCGCCCTAATGATAAGCAAATTTTTGGCAATTGGGTGGTTTTACCTGAACCCGTTTCACCTGCAACGATAACCACTTGATTAGCGGTGATAGCAGCAGCAATATCCTCTCTTCGCGTACTAACAGGTAAATCATCAGAAAATTGTGGATTAGGTAAATTCAAAGCACGCATTTGTCGTCGTTTTAGAGATTTCTCAATATCGGCACACAAAGCATGGGATTCAATTTTTTGACCGTTCTTGAGTTTTGCCTTTAAACTATAAATGCGTTTTTGAAAACGATGTTGATCGCAACGCATAACATCTGTGCAAACGGTAGATAATGTATTTAATTCTGTGATATTCATTATAATTGGGAAAATCGTGGAGGTTTTTAATAGCTCAAAAACAACAATTAAAACCTTATACCATTTAAATGCCAAAGAGGGCGTAATGGGGTAGGTGCCATCAAAAGGAATAACGGGAGATCAGGTTGATAGAAGGGTAATATGCTAGCGTGTTGCCTTAATGATAAAATTCGCCGAATACGTTCTTTAATCGGTGGATGAGTACGTAATAAAGACGGTTCAGGTGAATGATATCCAGGCTTTAAAATTTGTGTCAATATACTGCCACCTCCCATTTTAAGTAAAGCAGAGGCTAAAGCTTCTGGATCATTGAGCAATCGCACAGCACCCAAATCAGCATCATATTCACGGTTACGCGATAAGGCTAATTGTAATAAATCTGTGACAATCGGTGCAAATATCAAAATAAAAATTGCTGTCCAACTGATGATTACAATACCAAACAATAATAATGGCAAACTCAAAATCAACAAAAATTGTCCTATGAGAGAAAGAAAATTAGTCAAACGACTAACAAGATCCGCAAATCCCATAATACGCATATCTTCGTGAGCAATATGACTGATTTCATGTGCTAAGACTGCAGCAATTTCTCGTGGTGACAAACTACGTAATATACCATCAGAAAGCGTAATCACTGCATTTTCAGGCATTCCAACAGCAAAAGCATTCATGATATTACTGGGCAAATAATAAAGTTTAGGCACACTGGGTAAATCAGCACGTTTTGCAAGAAGTCGTAAAACGGCATAAAGATTAGGCGCTTGAGCAGGCGTGATCAGTCGAGTTCGATAAGTTTTTAATACCAAATAAGGAGAAACCACGGGATTGAAAAAATAAAGTACGAAAATACCCCCAATGGCAAAAAAAGCTAAAAATTTCCCTCCAATTAAATTTCCTAAAAAACCCAAAATAATCGCTAGTGCCACAATGAGCACTAGAGATTGAATACTATTAAACAATTTATGTTTACGCCATTGAGCTTTATCCATATTTTAAACTAAACAAGCGAAAAAAATTATCTGTTGTCACTTTTGCTATAGTCTCAAAACTTTCACCGCGTAAATCTGCAATACATTCAGCAACATATCGAACATAAGCAGGCTGATTAGTTTTACCCCGATAAGGGACAGGTGCTAAATATGGCGCATCTGTTTCTACCAATAGACGATCTAAAGGCACTTGTTTTGCCACAGCCTGCACCGTTTTGGCATTTTTAAAAGTGACAATACCAGAGAAAGAAATATAAAATCCCATATCCAACGCCTGTTGTGCAATTTCCCAATCTTCCACAAAACAATGCATGATACCCCCGATTTCTACCGCTTTTTCCTCGCGTAAAAGGCGTAAAGTATCTTCAGCAGCATCACGGCAATGAATAATCAAAGGTTTACCTATCTCTTTAGCGGCTTGAATATGTGTGCGAAAGCGTTCTTGTTGCCCATCACCTTGACTACGAAAATAATCTAGCCCTGTTTCACCAATGGCAATAATATGAGAATCATCAGCTAAATTTGTGAGCGTTTGTACATTGAGAGACTCACATAAGCTGTTAGGGTGAATACCAACGGAGGCAAAAACATTATCTAAGCGCTGTGCAATACCTAGCATGGTGGGGAAATGCTCAAGATCGATTGATACACATAAAAAATGGCTAACCCCTTGTTCATGGGCATTTGCAACAAGTGTATCAGGTGTACTATTTTTTATTAAATCTAAATGGCAGTGTGAATCTACTAACATGGATATTTCTCATTTGTAAGCACGCTTACATAGTATATGTACGTTTATCTGAATTTAGCTTATTTGCCAGTGTGCTTTCAATTTTATCGCGAACAATATCTTTCTTTTGTCCACTAAAATGTACGCCAATACCTGCTGGACGTCTACCTTGAGCAGCTTTTGGATTAATCCAAACCACTTTAGCTGGGACAGGATATTTCTCACTATCTTGTAACAAAGTCAACATCAGAAAAATTTCATCACCTAATTTATAGGCTTTATCTGTTGGAATGAATAAACCACCATCTTTCAAAAATGGTAGATAAGAAAGATATAACATCTGTTCATTAGGAATATTCACAGACATCATATTGTGCCCGAGCTTACCCCCTGGTCTTCCTCTGATAGCCATCTTTTCTATCTCCTCTGTGGTGTGCCTAATTTTACCCAGGCAATAGCAATAGATTCTAACAAACCTTGTGGTTTGATATTAGCATTTCCTGTTACTAAGCGATAAGCTTCTCTTTGCAAGTCTAACAAATCAAATAACTTATGCAAGTTCAATTGTCTCGCTAAGTTTTGCAAAATCTTCAAATGATCATAATTCACAATATATTGTGTTTGAGTTGTCGCAGCATAGCGGATAATATCCATTGTCCAACTCAACATCCATTGTAATACTTGTGCTGCATCCTGTTTATTCCAATTTTCAGCAACATCAATAGGATCATGTTGACCCGTAGATAGCGTTGCTAAACTCTCAAATAATGCTTGCCGCCTTGTAAAGCCCTCTGTTTCCACTAAATTTTGAGCTGCGAGAGGTGCTTGAGCAGAAAGATTAAGTAATAATTGAATAAAATCGTTCTCTTTTTTCAACTTTGAATGTAACCAGGCTTGTATTAACTTAGAATCTGGGCGACTAAAATCAAGTCGTTGACAACGGCTCCGAATCGTCGCGAGTAAAACATTATGTTGATGACTAACTAACATGATTAATGTTTTAGGCGGTGGCTCTTCTAAAAGTTTTAACAAACTATTAGCAGCATTACGATTCATTGCCTCTGCTGGATTGATAATCATAATTTGATACAGCCCATATTGGCTTGTCAAAGTACTAAATTGAATTAAGCTACGTATTTTGTCGATTGGAATCTGTTTACCAGCTTCAACAGGTTGCACTTGTAATAAATCAGGATGCGTCTTAGCCTGTAATAAATGGCATGATTTGCATTGTCCACAAATTTTTCCCTCTGCTTGTGGTTGTTCACACAATAAAGTTTCTGCTAAACGTTGTGCAAATAAAGCTTTACCCATGCCTTGTGGTCCATAAAGTAATAAAGCATGTGGCAAATGATCTTGTTGCCAACGCTGCAACACTTGTTGCCATAATGAATCATGCCAAGGTAGTCTTGTATCCATGAATGAATCGGTTATACTATTTATAATAAATGATAATAATTGGAAATATTATGAAAGCCATATTTATAAGCTTATTTTTAGCAAGCTTTGTTAGCAACGTGATAGCAAACGAAAAACAGGAAGATATTAAAGAAATGAGCAACGTATCTACTGCTGAATCTCCCCCACAGATTAAAACGACTCACGACAAGTCAGCTCAAGCCTATATAAAAAGTGCGCAACAAGCAATACAGCACGATCATTTAGAAATTGCCCAAAAAATACTTAAAGAAGGCTATCAGGATACCCAACACATAGAAATATTATCTCAATGGCTTGCTATGAATCAAGCGATATTTCAAACACTCAAAAATAAACGTCAATATGATTCGATTACCCATTTTAAAACAGAATTTGAAAATAAATGTTTGAAAAATTGGGCAACAGGTGGAAATTGCTCTGAATATGAACGTCAAAAAGAGCTTTCTTTTCAAGAGAAAAATCCGTTCTCACTAACTAAAACAGAAGAGGTTCTAGCAACACTCCAACAATATGAACAATTAAAACATTCATTGATCGAGATCGATAATATTTTAAATGAACAGCATGAAATATTTAAGACTCATCAAGCGTTAGTAAAAGAAGTTAAACAAAGTCGTTGTGAGTATCTCTCTTTTGATGTACTTAGTCCCTATTTAGCCAGAACAGAGCAACTGATATTTATTTCAAAGATCAATAAACCAGAAGTAAGCAGTATTGTAACCATGGTATCAGATCATTCACTTGGAAAACTACATGCTATCAAAATTCTGCGTCAAGCCACAACAATATTTGCCAAAGTTGTTGATCAAGATATGATTTTTGAGAGTCATTCTAGTGTGATAACACAGTTTGAGAATGTTTATAAAAATTTTAATGAAACAACTGGAGGGGTGAAATTTGATGAATTTATGATAATTCAAACAAAAGCTGCTGAATTAACAAAAATGACAGATAGCGAACATTGTTCGACAATTTGGTGGTAGTGGTGGGTCGTGTGCGATTCGAACGCACGACCAACGGATTAAAAGTCCGGTGCTCTACCAACTGAGCTAACAACCCACTTTGAATGAATCCAAGCGCACATTGTATCTATACTGAAAAAAAAAAGCAAGCTTTTTGACACAAAAAATTTATTTTTATCTCAATTTTACTTATAACTTACTGATAAGTTATAATAATTTTTTTTCAACAGGTAGAACTATTCATGAAAAATATCATTGTAGCAAGTTTATTATTAACACTTAGTTTGTCCAGTTGGGGGAGTGAATTATACACACCTCAAGCCACGCTTCATACTGAGCAGGATAAAATTATCGCTTCTGTTAAATTTAAGAACCCTGAAACAGGTGATATGTATGTCGCAGCGATACTCAATGGTCAATTGTTGTTTTTGACTCAAGAGGCAGGCTGGACACAGTCTCCTGCCCCATTTCTGAAAAATAAAACTTTTCAAAATGAATATCCCTTATTCTCAATTGAAGCAGGATCATTACCAGATGGTAATTATTCCCTTTATCAACTTGTGACTGTACCTAAGGGTAATCCATTTAATGTCGATGATTGGATTGGCGGACTTGATGGGCTTAATTTCCTTACATTTAGTGTTGGTTTACCGACAAAAGTGCGTGTACTTGCCTTTAATGATCTGGGTATGCACTGTATGAATAACACATTTTCCATTTTTACGATTTTGCCACCATTTAATGTGATCAATGCACAAATTATAGGACAAAAAGAAAATGGCGAACCTGAACTACTTGATAATGATCAGGTTGAAGTGCGTTATTCTGCAGTGTCAGATCGTCAGGGTTCCATCAATTCCAGCAGCGTAGCTAAAACAGATTTTTGGCAATATGCACAAGATTTATTTGGTCTGAATTTGCAACCTGGTGAAGGTTTAACAGGTTTGTATATGCCAGCAGATCACCCTGAAAATCCAGGATCACAAGCACTACATTATAAAGCCCAAAATAATTGGTTTAGTGCCGAGGGTATCCCTATCACGCCAACAGATGATAAGGGGCAAGGTAATGCTTATCCCATGTTACGGGTCAGTGCCCATGATAAAAATACTGGTGCATTACTAGGTGCAACTGATGTGGTGGTCCCTGTTAGCATGGAGGCAAATTGTAATGCATGTCATGCAACTGGAGAAATCGGGGCTAAAAACCCTAATATCACTTGGATAACTGATGATGATCCAGATGTACAAGCTCAAATAGATAGTTTGACAAAAGCAGAAGTGCAAGCCCAAAAAAATATTTTACTCTTACATGATAAACAACATGATACTGATTTGCAAAATTCGACACCAGTACTCTGTGCTAGTTGCCATTATTCGCCTGCTTTGGATTTAACAGGTGCAGGTGCCCAAGGGATACAAAAATCCTTACCCACTTCTTCCCAAGTGATGCATAGATTTCATGGTGACTTGCGCGATGTTGATGATAATCCCCTTATTCCAAGTGGTCAAGATGTTCCAGTCGAGCAAAGTTGTTATCAATGCCATCCTGGAAAAACAACGCAATGCCAACGTGGTGCTATGAAGACGGCTGGCTTAGAGTGTACAAGTTGTCACGGTGGATTGTTGGCTGTCGGTGGAAAATTTCCATTGCTGGCAGGGGGTAGTCTTGATGGTAGCAATGATGGTAAGGCACGCCGTTCTTGGGTTGATATGCCGCGTTGCCAATCTTGTCATACTGGAGATGCTGTAAATCATTTGACAGGAGAGAATTTGGCATTTTACGAAGATGGCATTCGTTTAGTACAAACTTATAAAACCGGTGATCAATCGGCATCTTCAATATTAGCTGAAAACAAACGCTTTGCTGAAAATGATAATACTTTATATCGTAACAGTAAAGGACATAGTGGGGTAGCATGTGAAGCTTGTCATGGCAGTACCCATGCTATTTGGTCAAATGCTGATGATCATGCGAATGATAATTTAACAGCCATTCAATTACAGGGACATAGTGGCACAATTATCGAATGTGATACTTGTCATACTAAAGACAGTTTAGCTTTAACAACCGAAGGACCCCATGGTTTACATAATATCAACGATATCCGTTGGACAAGCGGGCATGCATCATTTTACCGCAATGATGAAAACGCTTGTAAAGCATGTCATGGCAAAAACTTAGAAGGGACAGCTTTATCTAAAATGGCAGTGACTCGAAATATTCAGGGTAATGTTTTGAAAAAGGGACAGAAAGTCAGTTGTGATTTGTGTCATGCTAAACCGTAGCTTATTAATAACAGGCTTGCAAATCAATTTTGGCTATGTTACATTATTTTCCGTTATTAACAACGATTTAAAACAAAACAATGCAAATTCGTAAATATATTTTCACTCATGCTATTGCGCTAGTTAGCATGTTCCTACTACAATCAGGTGTTGTATTTGCAGCTGAATGTACTAGTTGCCATAATATAGATGAGACGACTCCAGGACTTTATACAGAATGGAGTAAAAGTAAACATGGACAAAAGAAGGTTGTTGATGGTGTAGCAACTGATGAAGTTAATGCAACTTGTCTTGACTGTCACAAAGCTGAAGACACTGACAAAGATGCATTTTCACATAATGGTCACACCATTTCCATAATTGTGACACCAAAAGATTGTTCTAACTGTCACAAACAAGAAGTCACTGAATTTGCACGCTCTCATCATGCTGATGCTGCAAAGTTTGCACCTGGTGAATCAAATAATTATTTAGCTTTAACAGTTACAGGTCACGCTGCAGGTGTCGCAGGATGTGATTCATGTCATGGGAGTAGGCTTGAATTTGATGAAAATGGCAAACCAACTAAAGGCTGGCCTAATAGCGGTATTGGTCGTATCAATCCAGATGATTCTTTAGGATCTTGTACTGCTTGTCATAGTCGTCACAGTTTTTCTAAAGCACAAGCTCGCAGCCCAGAGGCGTGTGGTAAATGTCACTTAGGGCCAGATCATCCTCAAATTGAAATATATACAGAATCTAAACATGGTGTCATTTATAATACCCATATTGATGAAATGAATCTTGATTCAGATAGTTGGGTTGCTGGTAAAGATTATAGTGCAGCACCAACTTGTTCGACTTGTCATCTAGGGGAAGCAAAAGGCTTACCTAAAACCCATGATGTCGGTGAACGTTTGTCTTGGAATTTACGTGCTCCAATTTCTTTTAAGAAGAACTTAGTTCGCATGGGAGAAAATACACAGATTGAGATGCCCCCTTCAGATATTTCCACTCTACCTAAGGTAGGAGAGGACTATGAGGGTGCCACAGTTACCGAAGTTTTGAACTGGGAAGATCGACGTGAGAAAATGCAATTGGTCTGCAAAGCATGTCATACCTCAAGTCTTATAGATGGGCATTATAAGATGTTAGATGAACTTGTCGTTTTATATAATGAGAAATTCGCAAAACCTGTGGCTGCTATTATGGCAGACTTGAAAGCTGAAGGCTTAACCACAGGAACAGCATTTGATGAACAAATTGAGTGGTTATGGTGGGAAATTTGGCATCATGAAGGTCGTCGTGCGCGTAGTGGAGCAGCTATGGCTGGACCAGATTATGCTTGGTGGCATGGTATTTATGATGTTGCAAAAAATCTTTACATGCAATTCATTCCTGAACTAGACAAAGTTGCTGGTAAACTAAAAGCAAAAGAGTTGCTTGAAAAACACTTCATTGATGGTGTTACCATTGATGACAATCATGAATGGTTTTTCAATGCCGCACGTTTAAGCCGTGAAAATGTTCAGATTCTTAACCTAGAGACAAATGACACTAAAACACTGAACAATATCCTCAGATTTCAATATACAATCGTAGTAGATGCTAATACTGTCGACTTTGATGGTGTACTGACTTTGATGGATGAAACTATAGTGATTGATCTGATCAATCAACCAGTTAAGATGGTAGCGGTTGTTATTTCAGCTGGAAACCTCTATTTGATGTCCAAGGATGGTCAACTCTCATCTTGGGATGCTGATTTTAAAAAGTTAAGCACAACTTACCTAGAAGAAATATCA
This sequence comes from Thiomargarita sp., assembly GCA_030633165.1. Classification (GTDB taxonomy): domain Bacteria; phylum Pseudomonadota; class Gammaproteobacteria; order Beggiatoales; family Beggiatoaceae; genus DAOVZS01. Next base: position 14,511 of record DAOVTJ010000032.1, read on the forward strand.
TTAGTCTCAAGTCAAAAAATTGATATCTTAAATGGGAAAATGAAAGTTGGAAACACCGCTATCACAGGGGAAGTGAAGATCTACATTGGTTTTGTTCTAAAGAATACACTTGTGTATTTCCCTAAAAGCATTGATATGACTCTTAAATAACTGTATATAGGCAACATATTTTTTGTTGTCCACTTTACTAAAAAACCAAGTTTCGTCAAGAAGCTTGGTTTTTTTTTGCCTAAAAATATAAACCCAATGCGTCTTAATAAACTCAAACTCACAGGCTTTAAATCTTTTGTAGAACCCAGTACTTTATTATTTCCAAGTGATAAAGTTGGGATTGTTGGTCCCAATGGTTGTGGCAAATCTAATATCATTGATGCTGTTCGTTGGGTCATGGGAGAAAGTTCTGCTAAACAATTACGTGGTGCCGCGATGAGTGATGTGATTTTTAACGGCTCTCGTAATCGCAAAGCAATTGATCAGGCTTCAATAGAATTGGTATTTGGGGATGTCAATGTTCCCCAATATCCCCCAAACTCTGAAATTGCGGTTAAACGGCAATTATCCCGTAAGGGGCAATCTGTGTATTTTCTCAATGGTGTTCGCTGCCGCCGCAAGGATATTACTGACTTATTTTTAGGGACAGGATTAGGACCACGTAGTTACGCCATTATCGAACAAGGCATGATTTCTCGACTAATTGAAGCAAAACCTGATGAATTGCGTGTTTTTTTAGAAGAAGCCGCTGGTATTTCTAAATATAAAGAGCGACGCAAAGAAACAGAGCAGCGTATGCATCATACCCGTGAAAATCTTGCACGGCTTGATGAAGTGCGTAATGAATTAAATAAGCAATTAAATAAGCTTAAAAAACAAGCCAAACAAGCCGAAAAATATCAAGAACTGAAAAATTTAGAACATTTACTCAAAGCACAATTACAAGCGATATGCTGGCATAAGCTTGACACCGCTGTACAAGAACAACAACAGTATATTAATGAGCAAGCGGCTAATTTAGAATCCGATTTACATGCCTTGAAAAATTTTGAGACAAACCATAAACAGCAACGTGAAGCACAAAGTATCGCTCAAAATACTTTAAATGAGTTACAAGGCATTTTTTATGAAATAGAAAGTGAAATCAATCGCTTAGAACAAGAAAAACAGCATATCAATGAACGAAGAACTCAGTTGCAAGGAGATTTAGACCAACTCAAAATCACAACAGATAATACCCAAAACACCCTCAAATCTGATCAAGAACAGGTTGAAAATTTAGAAACTGATATACAAAATCATGAAACTGACTTACGCCTAAAGGTAGAAACCGAAATGCAGGCGGTACATTCCTTGCGTGAGACTGAAGAACAGTTGCAAGAATGGCAATATACTTATGATGATTTCAATAAACGTGCTGTCGAGCCGACACAACGTGCCCAAGTGGAACGTACACAAATACAAAATATTGAACAACACTTAGAAGAAAACAAGCAACGCCTTTTTC
>DAOVTJ010000147.1 GCA_030633165.1 Thiomargarita sp.
AGCATTTTCGTTTTAATTTTTTTAGGCATGGCAGTAATATTAGTGTTTTTGGGTGTTAAATCTGTTCCCCAAACACAACAGTGGACAGTTGAACGTTTTGGGAAATATACCAAAACCCTTGATCCAGGCTTACATCTTATCATTCCAGCAGTTGATGTAATTAGTCAACAAATGAGTATGAAGGAAGAGGTCATGGATATCCCTGTTCAGGATGTTATCACAAAAGATAACGCGACAGTTGGTGTCGATGGGGTTGTATTCTATCAAATTGTAAATGCTGCACAGGCGGCCTATCAAATTAATAATCTCGTAAATGCGATTGAAAATTTAGCAATAACTAATCTTCGTAGTGTCATGGGTTCAATGGCCTTGGATGAAGTGCTCTCTAAACGTGATTTGATTAATGCGCAATTACTTAGAGTTGTTGATGATGCTACCACACCTTGGGGAGTTAAAGTATTACGTGTGGAAATTAAAGACATTAATCCCCCCGAAGATTTAGTCAATGCGATGGGGCGGCAAATGAAGGCCGAACGTGATAAACGTGCTTTAATTTTAGAGGCAGAAGGGTATAGACAAGCAGAAATATTGCAAGCAGAAGGTGAAAAACAAGCTGTGATGTTAGAAGCGGAAGGGCGTAAAATAGCAGCTTTTCGTGATGCGGAAGCTAGAGAGCGATTTGCAAGTGCAGAAGGTAAAGCGACAGAAGTGATTTCAAATGCAATAGATGAAGGTGATATGCGAGCAGTCAATTATTTAATAGCCATCAAGTATATGGGAGCTGTAAACAATCTTGCTACTTCAAAAAATACAAAGCTTTTATTAATGCCTTTAGAAACCTCTGGTATTATAGGTGCACTTAGTGGCATTAAAGAAATTATCAAAGAAGGTACTTTTCCTCAAAGAGGGAAATGATAACTGATAACTTATAATCATTATGGATATTTTTCAACTTAGCTATTGGCACTGGTGGATATTAGCAGCAGCATTGTTAATGTTAGAATTTTTAGCTATTGGTACTTTTGGATCTTTCTTTTTATGGCCAGCTATTGCCGCTGTGACCATTGGTTTTCTCACATTATTATTTCCTATGCTCAGCGTTGAATATCAAATTTTGATTTTAGCAATGGTTTCAATTATCAGCGTGGTGATTGGTCGTGTTTATTTGGGTAAACATCCGTTGAGTACTGATGAACCTTTTCTCAATCTACGTGGGGCTGAATTGATAGGGCGGACTTATTACGTGAATGACGCCATTGTGAATGGTATAGGTAGAATCAATGTTGATGATGGTAGTTGGCGTGTAGAAGGGCCAGATTGTTCTGTTGGTACTTTAGTAAAAGTTATTGGCGCTGGTAGCGTACGTCTCAAGGTCAAACCTGTTTTTGAAAATGCCAAGCTTATCATTAAACGGTAAAGTGGACGGAGATAACTGATGAGTATAAGCAATTTGGCTGTTATTTCTATAACAGATAAGCAAGCATGGCAAATGTTGCAAGATAATGCAGTGCTAATTGATGTACGATCTGTGATGGAATATTTATTTGTGGGTCATCCCAAAAAAGCAATACATGTTCCTTGGATAGATGAGCCTGATTGGGATATTAATCCCAATTTTGCGGCAGATGTGCAAAAAGAAATCGCTAGCATTTCTGTTCCAATTTTATTGATTTGTCGATGTGGTAATCGTTCCCTTGAAGCTGGGAATGTTTTAATTCAAGCAGGATTTAACAATGTTTACAATATTATTGAAGGATTTGAAGGTCCCTTAGATGCTGAACATCATCGTAGCACATTAGGTGGATGGAGATTTCATGGCTTACCATGGGAACAATGTTAAGAATTTAATTAAATGAATCTATTTTCAAGTGACGGAGATATATATCCATGGCTATCCTAAGCGATTTTACAATTTTCGTTTTAATCTTTCTAGGCATGGCTGTGATATTAGTGTTTTTGGGTGTAAAATCAATACCCCAAGCACAGCAATGGACAGTTGAGCGTTTTGGTAAATACACTAAAACTCTCGATCCAGGCTTGCATCTTATTGTCCCAGCAGTTGATGTAATTAGCCAAAAATTGAGCATGAAGGAAGAAGTCATGGATATCCCTGCTCAACATGTTATTACCAAAGATAATGCTATTGTGCATGCAGATGGAGTTGTTTTTTATCAAATCGTTAATGCCGCACAAGCAGCCTATCAAATTAATAATCTTGTTAATGCCATTGAAAATATAGCAATAACCAATCTCCGTAGCGTGATGGGTTCCATGGCTTTAGATGAAGTACTCTCAAAACGTGAAATTATTAATAGGCAATTGCTTAAAGTGGTTGATGAAGCGACCACACCTTGGGGAGTCAAAGTATTACGTGTTGAGGTTAAAGATATCTCACCACCTCAAGATTTAGTTGATGCGATGGGACGGCAAATGAAGGCAGAACGTGATAAACGTGCTCTAATTTTGGAAGCGGAAGGGTACAGACGAGCAGAGATTTTACGTGCTGAAGGTGAAAAACAATCTATGATTTTAGAAGCAGAAGGGCGTAGAGAATCTGCTTTTCGTGATGCTGAAGCCAGAGAGCGATTTGCACAGGCTGAAGCTAAAGCAACTGAGGTGATTTCAGAAGCTATAGAAAATGGTGATATGCGAGCAATAAATTATTTGATAGCTATAAAGTATATGGGCGCTGTAAATCGGCTTGCCACTTCTGAAAATACTAAGCTTTTATTAATGCCGTTAGAAACCTCTGGTATCATAGGGGCGCTTAGTGGTATTAAAGAAATTATCAAGGAGGCCTCTTTCCCGCGTAAATAAGATATGACAACAAGTGAAAAACGACTTTCTATCATTGCAGGGCTGATATTTCTCAGCTATCTGTTACCATTTATGTTGCTACCCATGGTGCAGGATTTTTATAATGATTACCAATATTCTCTTGAGAGCATGTTGCAACAAATTGAACGTTATGAAAAACTTGGTGAACGTGCCGAATATTGGAAAACCAAAAATAAGAAGCTTAAAGAAGAAAATGATGCTGTTGAACTAGGCTTATTACCTGGTACAAACCAGGAATTGCTCGGTACCAAGATGCAAGCTTTGGTGAAGCAACTTGCTAAGGATGTTGGCATCAATTTTAAATCATTGGAACCACCTGATACGTCATTTTCTACAGGTGAATGGGTGTTGGTGATTCAATCTATGCAGTTTGAAGCTAACGGTCAAACATTTCTGGAGTTTTTAAGGGCTGTGGCTAATAATCCAGTTAGACTGGAAATAACCAGTTTAGATGTACGCAGTCGTAAAAAGAAATTAAGTGGTACGATTAAGATTCTGGGTTTTAGTCGTGTACTGCCAACTGATAATTGATATGAATGCTCTTAATTTACACTTTTTTATCGATATGTCTAAAAAAGGCATGGCACCCATAGAACAATTTCCTGCTACACCTTGTTTAATGTTTTCTAAGCTGCCTAATTTTGAAGAACGTGCGAAAATACGTTTTATATTAGGTGCTGATATTTATTTTAAACGAGGTGAGGATGAGCATGTTGCTCGTTTGATTAAGCATTGGCGTGCTAAATTGTCACCAGAATTAAATGGTGCTGATCAAACCGATTTTGAACAATTAGATAATGAATATCTTAAAGATTTAAGCTCTGATGCACCTGTTATTCGTATGGTTAATCATTTGATGGATCGTGCTTTAGATTTAAATGCGAGTGATATTCATTTTGAGCCAGAAGAAAAATATTTACAGGTACGTTGTCGGGTAGATGGAGTGATGGTTAAGATTGAAAACTTACCCGCTTCGGTGCAACCATCTGTTTCATCTCGTGTGAAATTGATGGCGCGTTTAGATATTGGGGAAAAACGTTTACCACAAGATGGTCGGATTCAATATCAAATGGGTAATCGTTCTTTAGATATGCGTGTTTCGACTTTACCAGGTGTACATGGAGAGTCTATTGTGCTACGGATTTTAGATCGTGGTGATGTTCATGTCAGTTTAGAACAATTGGGAATGCCATTCGATGTTCTCAAACCCTATTCTCAAATTATCCAACAACCCCATGGTCTTGTGTTAGTTACTGGACCAACAGGGAGCGGTAAAACCACAAGTTTGTATTCTACACTCGAGAAAATTAATACAGGCACACAAAAAACAATTACGGTTGAAGATCCTGTTGAATATCTATTAGAAGGTATTACCCAAACTCATGTTAATTCTAAAATAGGTTTAGATTTTGCTGCAGGATTACGTTCTATTGTGCGCCAAGATCCTGATATTATCATGGTAGGTGAAATTCGTGATCATGAAACAGCTGAAATTGCGATTGAATCTGCTTTAACTGGACATTTAGTTTTTTCGACTTTGCATACTAATGATGCGGCAAGTGCGATCACTCGTTTACAAGATATGGGAATAGATACTTATCTTATTAGTTCTAGTGTGATAGCGGTGATGGCGCAACGGTTAGTTCGTAAAGTGTGTGAAAATTGTGCAGAATCTATACAGCTCTCTCAGGAAGAATCAGAACTATTAGAGATTACTCAAGAAGATTCTATTAAAATGAGACGGGGTAAGGGTTGTGAACGTTGTGGAAATACAGGTTATCGGGGACGTGTAGGCTTGTATGAGTTACTTCTGATTTCTGATGAGATTCGTCATGTTATCGGTGGTGGTGGTGATGCTAATCTGATTCGCAAGCAAGCTATTGCGGAAGGGCTACGCACATTGCGGCAAGATGCTTTGGAAAAACTGTATCAAGGCGTTACAACGCCTGAGGAAATTGTGCGGGTAACACGGGCTACTTAGAAAGTTTTTTTTGATCCAATACAGATAAGACAGCTGCTGCAGCTTGTTGACTAGCAGATAATCGCAACTGTTGATGTATTTCTAAAAAACGATTTTCTAAGGTGGGTGCCGAATTGTTCAGGCACTCTAATACTGCTGCTCCCATTGTTTCTGGTATCACTTCGTGTTGCAAAAATTCAGGTACTAATTTTTCTTGGGCTAAGAGATTAGGCAGGGAAAAGTAGGGAATGTGTATTAAGAGTTTGCCTAACCAATAGGTCAATTGTGCAGCACGATAAGCAACCACCATCGGTCGTTTTAGCAACATAGCTTCTAATGTGGCTGTGCCTGATGCCATCAATACGACATCAGCAGCTGCCATTGCTTCACGTGATTGCCCTATTAATTGGGTTAAGGGTAAATTGGGGCAAATTTTGGCGACGTGTTGATTAAATAGTGCTTTTAAATTGGCATTAGGTAATGGCACAATAAAACGTAAATCTGGATGTTGTGCTAATAAATAACAAGCTGTATGTAAAAATGGTCCGCTTAATTGATGGACTTCATTAACTCGACTCCCTGGCAATAAGGCGACTAATCTCCCTTCTTCTTGAAGTCCTAAATGTTTTCTTGCAAGTTGTTTATCTGTCTGTAACGTGATATCATCTGCTAAAGGATGCCCAACAAATCGTACTGGGATCTGGTGTTTTTGATAATACTCTGCTTCAAAAGGAAATAAAGTAAGCATCAGATCACAGGCACGGGCAATTTTTCTCAAGCGATAGTGTCGCCATGCCCAGACTGAGGGACTCACATAATGTACAGTGGAAATACCAGCTGCTTTAAAAGTGTATTCTAAACCAATATTAAAATCAGGTGCATCAATGCCGATAAAAACATCAGGGGGATGTTGTAAAAAATGGTCACGTAAAGTATCTCGACATTTTTTGAGGCGGGGATAGTGCTTGAGGACTTCTACTAAGCCCATAACAGACAAAGTTTCTAATGGATAATGGCTATGGAAACCAGCTGCCAACATTTGAGGACCACCAATTCCTTCAATTAAAGCATCAGGATGCTTAGCACGTAGGGCTTGAATGAGTCCTGCACCTAATAAGTCGCCAGATAATTCGCCTGCAATAATACCAATCCGCATGTTTTTTTACCGCACAATTCCACGTGTTGTTTGTTGCAAAAATGTCAGCATTTGCTGAACTTCAACATGTTTCTCACTCAGTTCTTTTAGTGTTTCAATAGCTTGTGTTGTGGTCAGATGTCTTTTAAAAATAGTTTTATAGGATTCGTGCAAAGCATGAATTGTTTCTGAACTAAACCCTCTACGTTTTAAACCTTCTTTATTAAGTCCATAAGCCTTGGCACGATCTCCAGATACTGTCACAAATGGTAAGACATCTTTAGATATTGCACTTCCACCGCCAGAAAAGCTATGCATACCTAGCCGACAAAACTGATGAACTATCGTAAAAGCACCTAAAATGACATAATCTTCAATCTGTATATGTCCTCCAAACGAGGTATTATTAGCAAAAATGGTATGATTACCCACAATACAATCATGAGCAATATGGCAATAAGCCATAATCCAATTATCATCCCCGATACGTGTTACCCCACCTCCTTGTACTGTTCCTCGGTTGAGAGTGCAAAATTCACGAATGACATTGCGTTCTCCAATTTCTAATCGTACCTCTAATTCTCCCTTATATTTTTTATC
>DAOVTJ010000151.1 GCA_030633165.1 Thiomargarita sp.
AAAAAAAGGCCTCTTTTAAGCCTTAGAAAATCTAAGGATTTAAGAGACCTGGCAACTCCATTGTTAATTGCAACATTACTCATAGGATATAAAATAGTCTTCAAATCTTGCCCTTTTAGATATCGCACATAAGTTTCAGGATAGGTTAAACAGGTTTGACTTAATATCTGTTCAAAAGTGATATCTTGTCCTGGTAATATCGTTGTTCCCCACCGAAAACCTGGAGAAAGTGAAATTTGAGCGTCACTTTGAATACGCAAAGCATCGCAAATCAATTGATCAAAAGTGCCATTAAAATTACCACGTCGATATAATAATTGTTCTGCAACCGCTAATTTTTCATTGAGTTTATTAAGATAAGGGGCACGGACTTGAGTAATATAGGTTTCCATCTCTTTATCAGGTGCAATGAGATTAGAAAATACAGGTAATAAATGATACTGGTAATCTTTAACATGACCGTTTTTGACTTCAAAATCAAGAACACCAACAAATTTACCATTAGAACCCGCATTACAAACTAAGGTAACACCGCCACTATTTTTAACCTGAGTTGGACAAGGCACAGCATCATGGCTGTGTCCACCTAAAATCACATCTAAGCCACTCACTCTCGAAGCCAATTTTAAATCAACATCTATCCCATTATGTGATAATAAGACAATAACGGCTGGTTTTTCTTGAAGACGTATGTGATTGACCAAAATTTGTAAATCATGCTCATGAATGCCAAATGTCCAATCAGGAATAAATCGTGCAGGATTAGCTATTGGCGTATAAGGAAAAGCTTGACCAATCACCGCTACCCGTACTCCCCCTAATTCGCGTATTGTATACGGTTTAAAAGCTAAACCACTGTCTTCATCATAAGCAGGTTCCCCATCAAATAAAGCCTCTTCTTTGACAAAAACATTTTGAGCCACAAATTCACCAGTAAATTTTTCAATATTGGCTAACACTTCTTTAGCATGGTAAGTAAATTCCCAATGCCCTGTCATCACATCGACACCTAATAAATTAGTTGCCCCCACCATATCTTGTCCACGTGTCCAATAAGCGGTACCTGAACCTTGCCATGTATCTCCACTATCTAATAATAAAGTTTTTTCATAGCCATAGCTCAGTCGTAAATTTCTTATAAGAGTAGCCAAGTGTGCAAAACCGCCAACTTTGCCATATTTTTGAGCAGCCTCAATATAATTGAGATGAGTAAATGCATGCTTTTCAAGTGCATGAGTAATGTTAAAATGTTCTAATAATTTATGACCCACAAGATGTGGAACCTGTCCCAATCGTTCACCAAGCCCTAAATTAATATGAGGTTCACGGTAATAAACAGGTAATAATTGAGCATGACAATCGGTGATATGCAGCAAACGGACTTGACCAAATGTTGATATATTGTAAAAATCTGTATTTTTTTTTGCAAATAATGGCTTGGGTAATAATCCTGCTATAGCCATTAAGTGTATGAATTGACGACGATTTATTGACATTAGAGATTAACCTTATTTTCAATATGTATTATATTATATATAATATAATCAATGAGGCTAGAGAAAAAATATTCAAAAAACCTTGCTTTTTTTCTTTTTCATTGATAATATACCCTTTGGCATTGTGTGAATTTATTGTACAACTTTCATTGTGCCTTTGGTTGCAGTATTTTGAAAATACATGCTTTTATATGTGGTTAAATAAATCGTTTTTGTTAATATAGGTGTATTAGTTATGTCAGATAGCATTAATTTGTTTGATCTGAAATCCGAGAGAATTCGGACACTACATTTTACGTGGTTTGCTTTTTTCATCTCTTTTTATATTTGGTTTAACGCTGCCCCGTTAATGATATATATTAAAGATGCTTTGGATTTGACAAGTCAACAAATCAAAGTATTGATGATTCTCAATGTATCGCTTACCATTCCAGCGCGAATTATCATTGGTATGTTAGTAGACAAATTGGGACCACGTATCCTGTATTCAGTGCTATTATCTATTTCAGGTGTCTTGTGTATCCTATTTGCAATGACTGATAGTTTTCAACAAATGGCTATGATGCGCTTTTTGTTAGGATTCGTTGGTGCCGGTTTTGTTATCGGTATTCGCATGATTAGTGAATGGTTTCCACATAAACAATTAGGGCTTGCTGAAGGCATTTATGGCGGTTGGGGTAATTTTGGTTCTGCAGGTGCAGCCATCACATTGCCAACACTCGCAGTTGTGTTTATGAACATATTTGGCTTCAGTCCAGATGAAGTTTGGCGTTATACATTGGGCATTAGTGGTATAGTTGCTATGGTTTATTCCTTTGTCTTTTACATCAATGTGAGAGATACCCCTAAAGGATCAACTTACTTTAAGCCCAACAAAACTGGTGCTATGGAAGTGACAAGTCCTGGTGACTTTGTGCTTTATTTGGTCATGAATGCACCTTTGTATTTTGCCTTAGCAATATTGACTTGGAAACTTGGCTTAATTGATGCTTCTGCTGATGGTTCTAAGATACCGTTGTTAACGGAAACGGCAACTTACATAATTTATGCCTTCCTTGTTCTCGTTTACCTGTATCAAACTTATCATGTTTACAGAATCAATAAAGATATCTTTAAAAATCCTGTTCCTGAAATTCATCGCTACAAATTTAAACAAGTTGCTGTATTGAACTTATCTTATTTTTGTACTTTCGGTTCAGAATTAGCTGTGGTTTCTATGTTGCCCCTGTTTTACTATGAAATGTACAATCCAGAACATTTATCAACTGGTATGTCAATTGCAACAGCATCATTAATTGCTGCTAGTTTTGCCTTTGTTAATTTGATTGCACGTCCTGTCGGTGGATTTTTCAGTGACACATTTGGACGTAAGAAAGCATTGATTATTTTACTTGGTGGCTTATCTATTGGTTATGGCTTAATGAGTCTCATTACAGCTGAGTGGTGGATTGTTGCTGCAATCAGTGTGACCATGTTTTGTTCATTCTTTGTTATGGGTGGTGAAGGTGCAGTATTTTCTGTTGTTCCCCTCATTAAACGTCGTATGACAGGTCAAATTGCTGGATTAACAGGTGCTTTTGGTAATGTCGGTGCTGTGACATTTTTAACCATTTACAGCTTTGTTGATGCTCAAACATTCTTCTTAGTAATTGGTTCTGCAGCATTAGTAGTGATGGTAGTAATTGCCTTAGTCTTTGAAGAACCCAAAGGACAAATGGCTGAAGTTCTCCCAGATGGTACTGTACAAATGATTGATGTCGGTTAAGAAAGTTTAGCCAAGAGATAACTCTCTTGGCTTTATTATTATTGCTAATACATCCACACCCACTTATTCATCAGAATATACACCTCCACTTTATAATACTATTATATGAGGGGTTATTATGTCAAACATACTTTCACTTTCTGTTGGTCAATACTCACAAACGGGTCGTAAAGCGCAAAACCAAGATGCTTTTGGTGTAGTAACACCAGAAGAGCCGTTGTTGACTAGCAAAGGTGCAGTTGCCGTTATTGCGGATGGCGTTAGCAGCAGTGAAGATGGCGGTAAAGCTAGCGACTATAGCGTTAAAGGTTTTTTAAATGATTACTATAGTACACCAGAATCTTGGACTGTTAAAACAGCTGGACAAAAAATTCTAACTGCTCTAAATCGTTGGTTATATGGACAAGGATATCATATTTATGGCACAAATAAGGGACTTGTCACCACATTAAGCATCTTAGTAATCAAATCAACAACAGGTCATATATTTCATCTTGGGGATACACGCATTTACCATTTTCACAATAAAAATATGGAATGTTTAACCCAAGATCATCGTATTCAGGTTTCTGCAGATAAAGAATATCTTGCCAGAGCAATGGGTATTGAACTCAATATTGAAATAGATTATCGCAGCCTCACTGTGAATGAGGGTGATTACTTTCTTTTTTCGACAGATGGTGTGCATGAATATGTTGAAGATGCAGAGATTGCTCGTTATCTCTATGAAAATACTTCGGATTTAACTAAAGCCTGTCAACTGATCACCGAGCAGGCTTATGCTAATGATAGTCCTGATAATTTAACTTGCCAAATTATACGAGTAGAGGGCTTAGCTACTCCAGATAGCAATACTTTCTATAAAAAATTAACAGAATTACCTTTTCCGCCAGCCTTAACAGCTGGAATGAATTTGGATGGTTACCATATTTTACGTGAATTATATGCCAGTAGCCATGTTCAATTATATGTTGCCTTAGATGAAGAGACCCAAAAACAAGTCGTCCTTAAAACACCTTCACTCAATTTTGAAGATGATCCAGCTTATATTGATTTATTTCTTCATGAAGAATGGATAGGTAAACGCTTGACTCATCCGCATGTAATGAAAATCTATGAACATAAACGGCATCGTCAATGTTTATATTACGTTGCAGAATATATCCAAGGTCAAACTTTACGCGTTTGGATGAATGATAATCATCAGCCACCGCTCAGTGAAATGAGAGTTATTATTGAACAAATAGCTTCTGGGTTACGAGCTTTTCATCGTATGGAAATGATTCATCAAGATATAAAACCTGAAAATATCATAATAGATAAACATGGGACTGTAAAAATTATTGATTTTGGGTCAACAAAAATTGCGGGACTTGAAGAAATAACAACGCCTATTGAGCGAATTAACCTATTAGGAACTAAAAATTATACTGCACCAGAATACTTACAAGGTTATACAGGGAGTACCCGTTCGGATCTTTTTTCTATGGGCGTCATTGCTTACGAAATGCTAACTGGACAATTACCTTTTGGTGAATTAGATAAAAAACCTCAACGTTTAAACTACATTTCTGCTTGTAATTACAACCCAGATTTGCCTGTATGGGTAGACTGTGCTTTAAAAAAGGCAGTGCATCCCAATCCAACTAGACGTTATGAATCTTTATCAGAATTTTTATATGATCTTTCACATCCTAGCCCTTTTCCCCTTCGTGAAAGAAATCCTGTTGCATTTTGGCGAAGAACTTCAATAGTTGCAATGATTATCAATTTTTTTCTTTTACTTTTATTGTTAAAATGATCAAAAGGAGTACAAATTTGTACTCCTAAAGAGCAAATATAAATGGATATTATTTATTTAAGAGAATTGAAAATAGATACCATCATCGGTGTTTTTGATTGGGAACGTCAAACCAAGCAAACGGTGATACTTGATTTAGAAATGGCAACAGATATTCGTAAAGCTGCTGCAACAGATAAACTTGAGGATACATTAAATTATAAAGCAGTAGCTAAACGTTTAATTGATTTTGTTAATCATAGTGACTTTCAACTGGTAGAAACATTGGCTGAACGTATCACTGAAATTGTTTTAACAGAATTTTCAGTGCCTTGGGTACGTTTACAATTGAATAAACAAGGTGCTGTGCGTGGTTCACGAGATGTTGGTATTGTGATAGAACGGGGAGAAAAAACATAAACATGGCGCAAGTGTATATTAGTATTGGTAGCAATATTGAACCGCGTCGCTATATTCATGCTGGTTTGGCAGATATGCAAGAATATTTTGGTCCTCTCACTTTATCTGCTGTATATGAAAGTGAAGCTGTCGGTTTTCAAGGTGATAATTTTTATAATTTAGTGGCTGGATTTGAAACCAGTTTAGATATAGAACAGGTTGCTAACACATTACACATAATTGAAACTAATAATGATCGTAAACGTACAGATAAGCGTTTTAGTGCCCGCACCTTAGATTTAGACATATTATTGTATGATGATTTGATTATCACCGATAAAGTACCTCGTGATGAAATTCTCAAATATGCTTTTGTGCTTTTGCCACTATCTGAAATTGCCCCTGATTTAAAACATCCTATCACTGGACAAACCTATGCAGAATTATGGCAATCATTTGATAAAAAAGAACAAGCTTTATGGCGGGTTTCAGTGGGATTATGAAGAGAATGCTAATTCTACAATTAGTGGTAAATGATCAGAACCAATAGAGGGTTCTGTTTTAATATTAACTACCTTAATATATGAACTGACTAAAATTTTAGGCTTTGTCAATGAACTTCAAATAATTGACTATTTTTAGGCTCATTTTTTAGTTCAATAACAAAATATTAATTATTTCATCCAAAATACGATAAGTATAAGCAGGTGTCATCACATTGATCAATTTTGCTTTTTGAGTATCTTTACCATGTGCTATCCAATTTCGATAACGAAGAATGGCTTTTGTTTGTCCAATTAAGATTTTGTCAATAGCATGTATTTTCTTGAGTAACGCAAGTATATCGTCAGTTTTCCAAAACTCAATTTCCTTTTTTACTTGCTCATAAAAATG
>DAOVTJ010000251.1 GCA_030633165.1 Thiomargarita sp.
CCTGCAATCAAATTAGGTTTACCCACTGCTGATACGACAATATCTGCACCATGTACTTTTGTGGCTAAGTCACGGGTATGAATGTGACATAAGACCACGGTTGAATGTGCGGATGATAATTCTAATGCCATTGGACGACCAACAATATTTGATTGACCGATAATCACGGCATCTAAACCCATCAGATTTTTGCCTGTATGTGCTAATAACGTCATGATACCTTTAGGGGTACAAGGACGTAATAATGGGAGATGTAAAGCTAATCTTCCCATATTATAGGGATGAAAACCGTCCACATCCTTGTGTGGGAGAATGCGTTCAATTACCAATTCAGTATCAATATGGCTAGGTAAGGGTAATTGCACCAAAATGCCATCAATTTCCTTGTCATCATTGAGCTGATCAAGTTGCGTTAATAGCTTTTCTTGTGACGTTGTGTCAGGATAATCAAAAACTTTTGAAATAATCCCAACCTCTGCACAGGCTTTACGCTTATGACGGACATAAATTTGTGATGCTGGATTATCTCCAATAAGCACTACTGCTAACCCTGGTGGGCGTATTCCTTGTTCAAGACGTGTTTGCACTTGTTGTTTGATTATTTGGCGCAATTGGGCAGCAAGTACCTTTCCATCGAGTAATTTTGCAGTCATATTTTTATATCAACCGTACAAGAGTGTTCTTGTACGGATAAGGGGTTACGCGGAAATGATGCTAACAAATTGACGACTTTTAGGACCTTTAATTTCAAACTTAACTATACCATTGGCTATGGCATATAAGGTATCATCACTGCCTTTACCAACATTTAAGCCTGGATGAAATTTTGTACCTCGTTGACGTACTAATATATTGCCTGCCAATACGGTTTCACCGCCATAACGTTTAATGCCAAGCCGTTTTGATTGGGAATCACGTCCATTACGGCTACTACCGCCTGCTTTTTTATGTGCCATTTTATTGTGTGACCTCTGTTATATTCGTTGTATCAGTAGCTTCAATGCCATCTGCCATAATACCTGTGATTTCCACCTCTGTATAATGTTGACGGTGTCCCATTTGTTTACGGTGGTGTTTACGCCGTTTAAATTTGATGATTTTTACTTTTTTGTCGCGTCCATGTGCTGCTACAATTGCTGTAACTTTGCCCCCTTCGACTTGCGGTGTCCCAATTTTGATATTATCGCCATCAGCGACCATCAATACATTGTTAAAATCCACATTTTCACCTGGTGCTGTCGGAATTTTTTCTATTCTTAGCGTATTGCCTTGAGCAACCTTATATTGTTTACCACCTGTTTGAATCACAGCATACATAAAATATATTCTCCATCTTGTGTACTTATTCAGAAATGATGATTTTAAAAAATTTAAGCACAAAAAACAAGTATGATAACTAATAACTGATAACTGATAACTGTTATTTGAATAGCACTTCTCTTTGAATTGTGGGATGAAATGTGAAATCTTCTATTTCAATATGTTTTTGATATATCCATCCTCGCTTCACTTTTGTACCCACATCAGTTATACCTGATAAGACCATCGAAAATTCTGAGCTCGGATTACCTATAAGATTAAACATTGCGATCATGCGATTGATGGTATTTAGCTCATTTTTACCCACATAAACTTCTAAGATTTCTTCTTTAAGTTCTTCTATACCTTGATTACTCTTGGGAAAAAATAGTTCTGCTGATTGGGTGGTGCCTAAAAAAATTTCTGTTTCTTTGTCGTTTTTAAAGGTAATGCCAAAATTAGCATTTCTAAATTTTAAAGCCATATCAGCTGTGCTACCAAATTGTACGACAACAGTAGCTCTAAATTCATCATCAGTTTGCTTGATATTGATGCTTTTTATCGCTTTGATATCTAATTTTTCCACAAATTCAAGAGAAAATGCATAAGTTGTGCCTAAGCTGAAAAGATAAATTGTTAGGATTACAATTAAATGACGCATAAAATTCTCCAGTTATGCTAAACGCCAATGCAATGCAACATAGCCGCCAATAAAAAAGAGCAGGCTGGCAAAAAGTAAATATAATAATGGTGGCCATAATGCGCCAACTTCAACATCTCCCCATTTTCTAGGGTTAAAAAATGAACTCACTAATGATATGTTTTTTGCTTGTATCAGATCAAGTTCGCCGTGACTTCTCGGTTTAACCTGTAATTTTAAAATCCCTCCTTTTGCATAGATATCTGTTGTTAAGATGGATTCAAAAGCCCACCGTTGGATAGTTAGCGCACTTAACGCATTGCTGACTTGAGACCAAATATTTTTTTCTAAGTCTATTTGGGGACGTAATAATCCCCCAAATAATAATTGAGGTATCATCAATAATGGAACTAATGTGAGTGCGATGCGATAACTGCTTACAATACAAGAAATAAATAAGCCGAGAGAGGCGGAAACAAAAGCACCGATCCATAATATAAGCCAAATCCATAAACTATCCATGCAAGAGAGTTCTAGCAATAATGGGACAACCATGATGGATAATAAGGCGGTTTGTAATCCTAAAATGAGTGTAATAA
>DAOVTJ010000112.1 GCA_030633165.1 Thiomargarita sp.
CCACGTAGTTTAGGTCCAAAACTTTGGGCAAAATTGATGGCAGCTAAAGATGTTTATCATGAGCTCATGGGCACAATTGATACCCCTGAAAAATTTGAGGAACATCGGTGGCGCATGGCTAACCAAGTTTGGGATAAAATGAAAGCTAGTGATTCACGAGAATGCAGAGAATGCCATTCTTTTGAACACATGGATTTTGACGAACAAGACCGTTCTGCCGCTAAAAAACATAGTCAAGCACTCGAACAGGGAGATAAGACTTGTATTGATTGTCATAAAGGTATCGCTCATGAGGAACCTGAAGATCCTGCAGACATGGTCGAAGACGATGAGGAAGATCTAGACGATGAGGAAGATCTAGATGATGAGGAAGATGAAGAAGATCTAGAAGATGAAGAAGATGAGGAAGATCTAGACGATGAGGAAACAGAACAATAAATCATTGTTGAGTAAGTATTTAAGAATCTTTAAATTAAAGGAGCGTATTAATTAATGAGCAGAAAGACAACTTTAAGTTTGATTATGGGCACCACTTTCGTTTTAGGAAGTGTCGCATTGAACTGTACTGCAACACCTTTAGCAACGGATAAATGCGCTTATTGTCATGGTGATACAGGTAATAGCGATTATGACCATGTCCCAAATATCGCAGGTTTTTCTACATTTTATTTCACTGATGCCATAAATTCTTATGGTTTGGGTGATCGGCCTAGTGAGGATTTCAAGGCTGATGGGCATGAAGAAACCAATATGAAGGCTGTTGTTGCAAGTCTCACAGATAAAGAAATCGCTGAATTAGCTAAATATTATGCGAGCCAAGAGTTTACAGCCCGCGATCAAAAAGTTAATGCTAAACTTGCCAAGAGAGGTAAACGGCCTTATCGAAAATGTAGAAAATGTCACACTGCCAATGGTAGTGATCCTGATGATGATGCGGGTATTTTAGCAGGACAATCCATGTCCTATTTGAAAGCTCAGCTACAATACTTCAAAAAAGGCACACGAACACAGCCTAGAAAAATGGCAAAAGCGTTTAAGAAATTGAGAAAAGGAGATATTAAGAAACTCCTTCATTTCTTCGCTAGTCAAAAGTAATTGGGTTCGTGTAAACCCCTGCATAAGCAGGGGTTAATAGTTTAAAGACGCATTGGCATCACAATAAATTTATTAGCCTCATTATCCTCTTCCATAATTAGGCATGAACTGTTGGCATCAATAAAGGAAATTTGTACTCTTTTTGTGGAAATGGCATTGATTGCATCAATGAAATAAACGCCATTAAAGCCGATTTCTAATTCCTCACCAGTATACTCAGTTTCTACAACATCACTTGCCTCTTCTTGATAGGAATTTTTACCACTGACGGTTAAAAGATTTTCGGATAATTGAAACCTGATACCTTTATACTTTTCATTTGATAAGATCGCAGCACGTGTTAGAGCTTGTTTAATTTCGCTTGTCTCTGCGATAACTATTTTATCAGGTTGCACGGGGACAACAGTGTTCCAATCTGGGAAATTACCATCAATTAATTTTGAACTCATCAGTAATGAGTCATTCAATTCAAATCGGATATGGTTATCATCAACTGAGACTTGAACTTCATCATCATTATCTGAGAGTAGCTTACTCAGTTCTAACACAGCTTTTCGTGGGATAATAACCCGTGCTGTTTGAGTACTTTCAAAATCATGTTGCGCCACAGCCATTCGATGTCCATCTGTTGCTACTAATGAAATCTTGCCATCGCCAATTTCCAATAAGAGACCCGTTAAATAATACCGTACATCGTTAGTGGCGACGCAAAACGATGTTTTATAAAGTAAATTTTTGAGATGGTGTCCTGAAATCTGAAAATCTGCTGTTGTCGCAAGTTCAGGACTAGAGGGAAAATCATCAGCTGGTAACGTTTGTAATTTGAATTTACTTTTACCTGCTTTAAGTGTCACCTGATTTTCTTCAGTATTGATTTTGATAACCACACCATCTGGTAATGATTTACAAATATCAAAAAACTTACGTGCTGGAATCGTTATCTCACCATCTTCTCCCGCTTCTAAAGATAAACTACATTTAATTTCTACTTCAGCATCTGTGGCGGTTAAATGTAGTGTGTTATCTTTAACAGAAACCAAAGTATTGGCAAGAATGGGTAGAGTTTGCCGTTGTTCAACAACCCCTGTAATCATTTTTAATGGGGTGAGCAATTCTTTTCTGGAAATTTCAAAATACATAAATTCAATATCCTTTTTTTTTTACAACAAATGATAGATGTTTGTAGTATTATACTATAAGCTGAAAGCAAGCTGCTAGAAAATTTACACTATAACTTTTAAGTGACTACACAATAATGAAAAGAACTTTCCAACCCAGCAAAATTGTACGCAAACGTCGTCATGGCTTTCGTTCACGTATGAGAACAAAAAATGGACGACATATAATTAATGCACGACGTGCTAAAGGACGTAAGAATCTGAGTGCTTAAAACGCCATTCACACGCCAACAACGCTTGCTCTCTGAGCTTGACTATAAATATGTCTTTGACCAAGCGTGGAAATCAACAGATCGTTATCTTACGGTGATTGCGCGACCCAATACGTGCTCTTTTGCACGTTTAGGATTGGCGATTGCAAAAAAACGGGTTAAGCTGGCGGTGGCAAGAAATCGCATTAAACGTTTAAGCCGAGAGAGTTTTCGCCTTCATCAATCCTGTTTAGCAGGCTTAGATTGCGTGGTATTGGCAAGAAATGGGGTAGCGCAAGCGAATAATCAAGCCCTATTACACTCATTGGCAAAGCATTGGCTAAAATTATCACGTCGATGCAAAAAATCTTAATATTAATAATACGGGGCTATCAATTATTCATCAGTCCTTGGTTAGGATCACATTGTCGATTTTATCCAAGTTGCTCTGAGTATGCACTGATGGCCATTCAAACACACGGGGTTTTATATGGCCTCGTGTTAAGTTTTAAACGAATATTCCGTTGTCACCCGTGGCATCCGGGCGGGGTTGATCCCGTACCAGAGCGAAGGAAAACAGATAAACATGGATAATCTCAGATTAGTTCTGATTATGGGCTTGGTCTTTATTTCATTATTGATCTATCAAGCTTGGCAAACAGACTATGCGCCTACTGGGCCAAATGTGGCCAATACACCAAGAATAGTGTCTGAAACACCGCTCAATCCTGATGCGGAGTTGCCTAGCCCGCAAGACCCTCAAATCAATGCGGTTGATTTGCCAATGGCGCAAGTCTCACGCTTATTACAAAGTAATAAGCGCATCCGAATTGAAACGGATGTGCTTCAACTTGATATTGATACCACAGGTGGTGATATACGGCGAGTTGGCTTGCTAGCTTATCCAAATGAGCGAGATACGCCAAATGATCCTTTTATTTTGATGAATGATGAATTACCCAATTTATTCGTAGCACAATCGGGTTTACTGCCTAAAGAATCTGCACCGACACATCAAGCCGTATATCAAAGCGAACAACAAAATTATCGTCTTATTGAGGATAAGTTAAAAGTTAAATTATTTTGGCAAAATGAAACTATTAAAGTCACCAAGATTTACACTTTTCTCCGTGGTAGCTATGTTATTGATATAAAACATGTTGTTGAAAATAACAGTATTGATAACAAATGGCAAGGACGATTATACGGACAATTTCAACGCACCAAATCCGATGTAGGGCAAAACAGCTTTACTTACACTTATATGGGCGGTGCAATTTCTAGTCCTGATCAACGTTACGAAAAAATTCCTTTTGATGATATACAAGATAATAGTTTCAACAATGAAAAACGACCTGGTTGGACTAATGGCTGGGCAGCGATGCTTCAACATTATTTTGTAGGTGCTTGGGTACCAGAAAAAAATCAAATAGATACTTACTATACCAGAATGTTATCAACAGGTCAGCGTCATGTTTTAGGCTTTTATGGACCAGCACAAATTGTTTTGCCAGGTGATCAACATACTTTTCAAATGAAATTATATGCTGGACCAAAGGTACAAGATAACTTGTCTGCATTGGCAGAAGGCTTAGATTTAACAGTTGATTATGGTTGGTTATGGTTTATTGCTCAACCATTATTTTGGATGTTAAAGACGATTCATGAGTGGGTTGGTAATTGGGGATGGGCGATTATCCTTTTAACAATGTTGATTAAATTGGCATTTTTCCAATTATCTGCTGCCAGTTATAAATCTATGGCAAATATGCGTCGTTTGCAACCCCGTTTAGTCTCTCTAAAAGAGCGTTATGGGGATGATAAGGGTCGATTAAATCAAGCGATGATGGAGATGTATAAAAAGGAAAAGATCAATCCATTGGGTGGTTGTTTACCTATTTTGATTCAAATTCCTGTTTTTATTGCGCTTTATTGGGTGCTTTTAGAAAGCGTTGAATTACGCCAAGCTCCTTTTATTTTTTGGCTTAATGATTTATCTGCGCAAGATCCATATTTTGTTTTACCTGTTATCATGGGGGCAACGATGTTAATACAACATCACTTAAATCCTGCTCCGATTGATCCGATACAACAAAAAGTCATGATGGTTTTACCCATTGTGTTTACAGTATTCTTTGCTTTTTTCCCTTCTGGTTTAGTCTTATATTGGGTAGTTAATAATATCTTATCAATTACTCAGCAGTGGGTTATTACTAAGAAAATTGCTGGGAATATTTAAACGCTAAATTTTCAAGCCTTGGGCTTATAGTCCAAGGCAAAATTTTGTCATTCAGTAAAATATGGAAATTTTTGATAAGTTATTTTATTACTCAATAACCTTTTTTCATTCTCCCCAAACGACTTATCAACGTTCTATTCTGACAAAAATCGATTTCTCACAAAAAATGATTGCCTTAGTCGGTGCTAAAGGCGTTGGGAAAACAACCCTTTTGCATCAATATATGGAGAGTTTGGATTTAGGATTAAAGGAAGTGCTTTATGGGTAGTGAGAGAAAAATCCCTTTATGGTTATTAGGTTTTTTATATTAGACAAACGCTAATATTAATATTATACTGTTCACCGTATGCAACATAATTGTATTTTTAATCGCAGGAATAAGCAGGGTTGGTTTATTATTATAATGGATGTATAACGTTTTTATCGCAAAAATACCCAATGGAATTGTCAATAAGCTGGCTAAGCTGAAAAAAGGTAATATGCCATATATCACATTCAAAGTAATACTAATAAAACTTAATCCTATTAATAATGCATAAAGATGGCAGGCACGTTTTTTGCCTAAACGAACAATTAAGGTGTTTTTTCCCGCTTTTTTATCTGCTGTATAGTCTGGAAATCCATTAATATATAAAATAGCTGCTACTAAAATAGCAAGAGGTAAAGCAGCGATAATCACCGTTAAAGAGAGATTTTGAGTTTGCACATAATAACTCCCTAACACCGCTAATATACCAAAATCTACACCGACGACTATTTCACCCCATCCCCGACTTTGTAAAGAAAGTGGCGGTGCTGAATAAAAATATCCTGATAATATTCCAATTAATCCTATCCATAATAACGGTAATCCTCGCGCCCACACTAAAAATAAGCCAATACTCACCGCTATTATCAGTAATAATATTCCATAACGATAAGTTTCGAGCGGTGTTAAAATTTTATTTTGAATTGTACGGCTGCCACCAGCAAATGGAGAAAGTGGTGTTTCATTCAATTCATCAGCACCGCTAATGTGATCAAAGTAATCATTGAGAACGTTGATGCTAGCATGAGTGAGAATGCCTGCTAATAATGATAATCCAAAATAAAGTGGTAAAAACACGCCTTCTAAATGCCACGCGATAGCTGTCCCTAATAGAATGGGTAAAATAATAATTGTAAAAAAATGAGGGCGGGTTGCCATGATCCAAGTTAAAAGTGTTTTTTGAGTCATTTTTTGTCAAAAAAAAGGTTAAATAGCAATATCTGCCCAAACTAAACGATGATCTGAACTGGTTTTCACTAAAGAATACAAGGGATGAGAGCTCATAGGTAAAAAAACACCTGATGTTTGAACTTTTAAGGATTTTGAAGGCAAGACATAATCTACCCGTAATCCCCAGCTTGTCGTATTAGTGGCGGGAATATGATGAATGTTTTCATGCTTAATCAGTTGATTAATCGCATTTTCATGGCTATTGCCTTTTGTGGGATCAGCATTCATATCACCCATAATGATAAAATGCGTTGCGGTTAAGCCACCTTCTTGTCCCTTGTCATCATACAGATAATCGCCCTTTTTTGGTGTAATATAATCTGCTAAAAGTCGTATTTCATCAAAATTGCGTAAACTATTATGATGGTCATCACCTTCAAAGATGGGCGGTGTCGGATGGGCAACAATAATATGAATTATTCCAATCGGTAATTCAATCGGGACATCAATATGATTTTTTGAGGATAATCTCAAAATGTCTAAAGCAGCTGTAGAATACCACGATTCCCCTGTTGTGGGCATTTTAGGTAATTTTGCATCTGGCATATCTTTCCACAAAAAATGTTGAAAAGTGCGAATTTTGTCCCTGTGGATGGGATATTTAGAGAGAATTACAAAAGCATATTGTCCAGGATGATAACCAAATCCAAAAGCATCTGCTGGACCATCAGTTTTACCATCTTGATCTAAATCTAATCCTGAAGGAATACCCGTATTTGAAGGCACAACATACGTATATTCAAATTGAATGGCTTGCGCTCCATTTTGAGAATGCAAAAGATAATTATCCTGAAATAATTTCAATGCTTTGCCTTCCTCATCATAGTCAAATTCTTGAAGAGCGAGAACATCAGGATTAACACGCTGGATAATTTCAGCCACAGATTTAGCTTGTTGATTATCAGGTGTACTCAGATCGGTGAACAATTTTGTCGCCTCTGTGCGATTAAGGGCGGCATTAAATGTGGCGAAACGAAAAGTTTTAATAAAAAATACCTCATGAAAAACAAAGAATTGCACATTGTCCTGTCCGAAGCGACTGATAAATTACGCCATTCCGACAGTCCACGTTTAGATGCTGAAATTTTACTTTATCATGTTTTAGGCGTAAAACGGAGCTATTTATTTGCATGGCCTAATAAAATTTTAAGCACAAAACACTATGAACAATTTCAAGCTCTCATAGCCCGCCGCGCCAAAAATGAGCCTATTGCCTATCTCACAGGTTACAAAGGATTTTGGTCAATAGATTTACAAGTCACTGAAAATACACTCATTCCTCGTCCAGAAACTGAATTATTAGTTGAACTAATCTTAGCACGTTTACCACCTGATAGCCAAGCACAAATCATTGATTTAGGGACAGGTAGCGGTGCAATTGCTTTGGCGATAGCGTCAGAATGTCCAAAATGTCATGTATTAGCCACAGATAAATCTAGCGCCGCCTTAAAAGTGGCACAAAATAATGCGGCAAATTTAGGGCTTCATCAAGTAGAATTTTTACTGAGTGATTGGTGTGTAGGTTTAGGCGAACGAAAAGCAAATTTTATTATCTCAAATCCGCCCTATATTGCAAATACTGATCCTCATTTAAGCCAACTACAGTATGAACCTCAAGACGCTTTAGTGGCAGGGCACGATGGTTTATCAGATATTCGGCAATTAATTGCTAATGCACCTGCCCATTTACTGCCACAAGGCAGCTTATTATTAGAACATGCTTATGATCAAGCAGAAAAAGTGCAAGCATTATTTAAGCAACACGCTTATAAAGCGGTGAAAACTTATAAAGATTTAGCAGGATTAGATCGTGTGACGGTGGGATATTTGTAGGGTGCGTCTTACGCACCTTACTGCACTACCAAAAAGAGTTTAATATTTGTCCATCTCTAACAGGAACAGGCCACGCATTTGTCCATCTCTAACAGACCACACGCCGCTCGCGTTATTCTGGTAGTTCACGCGGCCGTCGAATAAGTACACGTACAATGCGTAGTTGCTCACCGTAGAAGACCAATACGCCTGTTTC
>DAOVTJ010000073.1 GCA_030633165.1 Thiomargarita sp.
AAAGGTGATGATCGAATTTGTCTCCGCCAATCCAACAGGACCATTACATGTTGGACATGGTCGAGGGGCAGCTTATGGAGCGGTTTTGGCTAATTTATTAGCCACGGCAGGTTTTAAAGTCCATAAAGAATATTATGTTAATGATGCTGGGCGGCAAATGAATATTTTGGCCACCAGTGTTTGGTTGCGTTATTTAGAGTTGTGTGGTGACACCGTCACATTTCCCACAAATGGTTATCAAGGTGATTATATTTGGGATATTGCAGCCAATTTGCATCGGACAAATGCTGATGCTTTACGGTATCCCGTAGATGTAGAGCAATATGAAGATAAAGAATTGCTTATGGATGCCCTAATTAAGCATTGTCAAGACGTGCTTGGGAAAGAGGCTTATCAGCTTGTTTTTCAAAAAGGACTTTCAATCATTCTTAATGATATACGTCATGATTTAGAACAATTTGGCGTCGATTATGATGAATGGTTTTCTGAATCCAGCCTCGACGCACAACAAGCGATAGATCAACTTAAAGCGACTGGACATACCTACGATAAAGACGGTGCCTTATGGTTTCGTTCAACAGACTTTGGAGATGAAAAAGATCGGGTACTGGTCCGTGAAAATGGACAATTCACCTATTTTGCGACAGATATTGCCTATCATCAAAATAAATTAGCACGTGGTTTTGATCAGATTATTAATATTTGGGGTGCAGATCATCATGGTTATGTCTCACGTGTGAAAGCAGCAATGACAGCATTAGGTGCGGATGAGAAGCGTTTAACAGTTTTATTAGTCCAATTTGCAACACTCTATCGTGGAAAAGAACGATTGCAAATGTCTACCCGTAGTGGTCAATTTGTGACGCTACGCGAATTGCGTGAAGAAGTGGGACGTGATGCAGCTCGCTATTTTTATATTCAACGTAAAAGTGAACAACATCTTAATTTTGATTTAGCCTTAGCAAAATTATCCAAAAAAGTAAACCCAGTTTACTATATTCAATATGCACATACCAGAATTGCTAGTGTTTTTAGGACATTACAGGAACGTGCCATAGTTTGGACTCATAAAACAAGCAACTTAGCGCGGCTTGAGTCAGAGTATGAACAAAGCTTATTAGTAACACTGTCACACTATCCAGAAGTGATCGAAATGGCGGCGCAAGCTTATGAACCACATCAATTAACTTATTATTTACATCACGTGGCTGAAAATTTTCATGCCTGTTATGATGCGCCAAATCATAAGATTTTGATAGAAGATGAAGAATTGCGTAATGCACGATTAAGCTTAATCGCGGCAACACAACATGTGTTGCGTAATGGATTAACAATCATCGGTGTTGAAGCAAAGGAGGTCATGTAACAATGAGTACTCAAGTTTCTCCTATTTGTCCGCCAAAATGGGTGTGGCTATTGGCAGGCTTTGCAATAGGTATGTTTACCTCTTTTCTCATTTTCCTGAAAATGGCACCGCTAGAAGTCGCGCAAATACAGCCATCAAATGAAAACACAGCAGCAAAATTGGTCACAGCAGCACCTTTATTTGAAGACCTGTTGCCTGCCTCAGAAAAAACACCTAATAAACCCACTCAATATATATTACAAGTGGGTTCATTTCGGGATCAGCAACAAGCTGACGGCTTGAAAACTTATTTAGAATCACTTGACATAAGTGCAAAGATTGAGAAAATAGGAATTTGGTATCAAGTGCAAGTTGGTCCATTTACTAAAATGGAGCAGGTCAACAAAACACAAGATTTACTGTCTGAAAATAACATTGATGTTATTCTTCAAGAACAATAAAGAGATCATTCCCTCCCATTGGGAGGGGTATTATCAAATAACTTGCATGCCTTCCGCTTCAAGCATGCGAATTAAACGAATTAGGGGCAAACCAATAATAGCAGTGGGATCATTGCCATCCATACTCTCTAACAAAGCAATCCCCAAGCCTTCTGATTTAAAACTACCCGAACAATTGTAAGGTTTATCCTTAACAAGATAATTTTCTATTTGCGCTAAAGAAAGCGAACGAAATGTCACACTAAAACGTACAATATCAGTTTTGGCTTGATTCGTGTTAGTATTAAGTAAGCATAAACCAGTCAAAAAATCGACTTGTTTGCCACTTGCTTGAGTGAGTTGTTTGATTGCTTGTTCATGGGAACCGGGTTGACCTAATACCGTATCCCCTATCACTGCGACTTGATCAGAGCCGATGATCAAAGCTTTCGGATAGCTTAAACTTGCAGCACGAGCCTTTTGTTCAGCTAAACGAGTGACAAGATTTTTCGGGGATTCATTTGCAAGTGGGGTTTCATCAACCCTCGGTGCAAAAGTTTCAAATGGTATCAGTAATCGGCTTAATACACTTTTTCTAAAGGAAGAGGTGGATGCAAGTACTAAAAAATCGGTCATAGCAGTTTTTAATTTGACAGAAAATTAATTGTTATTATACCATTGCACTATTATGTTAAAAGATCTACCAAGCTTGATAGAACCAAAACGTCTCGCTTTTCAAGGCAGCAATGTAAAAGGAGAGATAGCGCTCGACAAAATGTCACGCTTGCATGATAGTTTGTGTGATATGAATGGAACAGTATATATTGATTGGACATTTGCAATTGATGAAAAAAAGCGCATTATAATTCAAGGAAAGTTGCAAACACAACTTTCTTTACACTGTCACCGTTGTTTACATCCAATGCCGTGGAAAATTGATGTCACTGTTTCTTTAATGACTGGGGATGATGTGCCAACTGGCTATGAAGCCCTCACCATAACAACACCGCAGGTTGAATTAAAAAACTTGATTGAAGATGAACTCATTTTAGTCTTACCTATTGTTTCAATGCATAAAAAGTGTTCATTTAATGATAATACTTATGCAAGTGACAACAATATAAACAACCCTTTTCGGGTCTTATCAAAATTAAAAACAGAACTATAAATAACTAGCATGGCTGTACAACAAAATCGTAAAACCCGCTCGAAACGTGGTATGCGTCGCTCTCATGATAAATTAACAGGGCCAACTTTATCTATTGAACCCACACTCGGTGAAGAGCATTTTCGTCACCATATTAGTCCCTCTGGTTACTATAGGGGGCGTAAAGTTATTCAAACTAAGGATGACTAAAAATTGACACTACGTATTGCATTAGACGCGATGAGTGGCGATCATGGTCCATCAATCGTCGTCCCTGCTGCACTCAAAATTTTGGCCGAACGAGAAGATTTACACCTGATTCTTGTCGGTGAAGCAGCAGTACTTAAACAGATGTTAGGTCAGCAATCTGCCAAAGTAATGCAACACTTATCCATCCAACATGCTACGCAACGCGTCGAAATGGATGAACTACCATCACGTGCGTTACGTGGCAAAAAAGATTCATCAATGCGTGTCGCTATTAATTTAGTGAAACAAAATAAGGCAGATGCTTGTGTGAGTGCAGGTAATACTGGTGCGTTAATGGTAACAGCCCGTTATGTCCTAAAAACCTTGCCAGGCATCGATCGACCAGCAATTATTACTACTTTGCCCAACATGCAGGACAAATATACCCATGTACTTGATTTAGGTGCTAATATTGATGTTACTGCTGAACATTTGTTTCAATTTGCCATAATGGGCACAGTATTAGCGCAAGCTGTTCATAATTTGACTAGCCCGCGTATTGGCTTGCTCAATATTGGGGAAGAAGAAATTAAAGGTAATCAGCGTGTTAAGGAAGCAGCTAAATTATTAGCATCAAGTCCTATTATCAACTATTTTGGTTTTGTTGAGGGTAATGATATTTTTAAAGGCACCGTTGATGTTGTCGTGTGTGATGGTTTTGTGGGAAATGTTTTCATTAAAACTGCGGAGGGTGTTGCTCAAATGATGAATTATTACATTAAACAAAATTTTAATAAAAACTTGTTGACACGATTAGCCGCACGGATTTCCTTACCTATTCTCAAAAAATTACATCAAGAAATCGATCCACGTCGATATAATGGTGCCAGTTTGCTTGGTTTACGTGGCATTGTGATTAAAAGTCATGGGGGAGCAGATGTATTATCCTTCACTTGTGCAATCAAAGAAGCTATTATTGAGGTACAAAAAAATGTACCTTTACAAATTAATCATCAACTAGCAACTTTATTAAGTCAGAAAAGGCAGATCGAGTGAGTTATTCTCGTATTATTGGAACAGGGGGGTATCTGCCTGAAAAGATACTAACCAATGCTGATCTTGAAGCAATGGTAGATACCAGCGATCAATGGATTCTTGAACGTACTGGTATACATAGCCGCCATTTGGCTGCAGAGGATCAAGACACCTGCGATTTAGCAGAAAATGCCGCTCGCCTAGCACTAGCAGCTGCAGAGATTGAAGCTTCAGACTTGGATTTAATTATTGTCGCGACTACAACGCCTGATCGTATTTTTCCCAGCACCGCTTGTTTATTGCAAGCTCGCTTAGGTGTTCATGGTGCAACGGCTTTTGATATACAAGCAGTGTGCAGTGGTTTTATTTATGCTTTAAGTATAGCTGATAAATTCATCAAAACGGGTGCGGCGCGACGGGCATTGGTTATTGGCGCTGAAATTTTTTCGCGCATGGTTAATTGGACAGACCGTAATACTTGTATATTATTTGGCGATGGCGCAGGTGCTGTTGTACTTGAAGCCAGTGATGAACCAGGTATTTTATCTACCCATTTACATGCAGACGGTGCTTATAAAGACATGCTGACTGTCCCAGCGACAGTGGCAGATGGTCGACTCAATGGTGATGGCTTTGTCAAAATGCAGGGGAATGAAGTCTTTAAGTTTGCAGTCAAAGTCTTAAATAGCGTTGTAAAAGAAATATTAGCTGATAATCAATTGGATGAAAGTGCAATTGATTGGTTAGTTCCTCATCAAGCTAATATTCGTATTATTAACGCCACTGCTAAGAAATTAAAATTGCCGATGGAAAAGGTTGTTGTTACTGTACCAACACATGGGAATACTTCAGCTGCCTCTGTCCCTTTAGCACTAGATGTCGCAGTCCGTGATGGGCGTATACAGCGGGGTCAAATATTGTTATTGGAAGCAGTGGGCGGTGGATTTACATGGGGTGCCGTTTTGGTAAAATATTGAGAATTAATATGAAATACGCATTTGTTTTTCCTGGTCAAGGGTCACAATCTGTTGGCATGTTAGCTGACTTGAATAAGACTTATCCTCTTGTTAAACAAACTTTTGAGGAAGCTTCAGAGATATTAAACTATGATCTCTGGAAATTGACTCAAGAAGGTCCAAAGGAAAGCTTAAATCAAACTGAAAAAACTCAACCCGCCTTACTCGCCGCTAGTGTTGCTGTGTGGCGTATTTGGCAACAACATTGTAAGATGCCATCAACATTGATGGCAGGACACAGTTTTGGTGAGTATAGTGCCTTAGTTTGTGCTGGTGCTTTGGAATTTAAGGATGCTGTTAGCTTGGCACAAAAGCGTGGCCGTTTTATGCAAAATGCCGTGCCTGAAGGAGAAGGGGCAATGGCAGCTATCTTGGGTTTGAAAAGTGATAAAATAATAGATATATGTACAATGGCAGCCCAAACGAAAATTGTTTCTCCCGTCAATTTTAATACATCAGAACAAATTGTTATTGCAGGACACACTAATGCTGTTAAACGAGCAATAGAATTAGCAAAAGCACTGGGTGCTAAACGTGCGATTTTGTTGCCTGTGAGTGTTCCAGCCCATAGTATTTTGATGAAACCTGCTGCTGAAAAGATGGCTGAACATTTTACAAAAGTGAATATTTCCATACCGACAATTCCCGTTATTCATAATGTAGATGTGTCTATTAAAACTACTGCTACCGATATTCGTACTGCTTTGACAATGCAACTTTATAATCCTGTACGTTGGGTAGAAACGGTTGAAAAAATGGTTGCAGAAGGCGTTACCTTGTTATTTGAAGGGGGACCAGGCAAAGTATTAACGGGTTTAAATAAACGTATTGCTCGTAAAAAAATTAAAGCATTGCCAATAAATGATACGAAAACGTTAGAACATGCCTTGCAAGCCTTGGAGGTTCCAGCATGAATTTGGATTTAAGCGGTGAAATTGCTTTAGTTACTGGAGCAAGTCGTGGTATTGGTCAGGGTATTGCCTTGGCTTTAGGACAAGCGGGTGCGGAAGTGATTGGTACTGCTACAACATCCGACGGTGCACAAGCTATTACCCAGTCCTTGAATGAAAATAATATTAAAGGAGAGGGAAAGGTACTTGATATAGCAGTACCTGAGTCAATTCAAACAATGCTGGCAAGTTTAGGTCAAAAAAAGCCAAGCATTTTGGTGAATAATGCGGGTATTACCCGTGATAGTTTGTTGATACGAATGAAAGATGATGATTGGGATAATGTTATCAATGCGAATTTAACAGGTGTTTATCGTATGTCTAAAGCTTGTTTGCGTACGATGATGAAAGCACGACATGGACGTATAATAACAATAAGTAGTATTGTCGGCTTGACTGGTAATGCGGGACAAGCAAACTATGCCGCGACAAAGGCAGGTGTGATAGCTTTTAGTAAATCTTTAGCTAAAGAAGTGGGTAGTCGTGGAATCACAGTTAATACTGTCGCGCCTGGTTTTATTGAAACCGACATGACACGTGGGCTTTCTGAAGAGCAACGTGTGACTTTGTTGGAAAATATTCCACTGGGTCATATTGGTGAAGTTGATAATGTAACGTCAGCAGTCGTCTTTTTAGCATCAAGTGCGGCTGCTTATATTACTGGCGAAACATTACATGTAAATGGTGGCATGTACATGCCATAATAAATAAACTTAATAGAGGCAAATTTTTTATGAGTAGCATTGATGAACGTGTCAAGAAAATCGTGATTGAGCAATTAAGTGTTAAAGAAGAAGATGTTAATCTTAATTCATCTTTTGTTGATGATCTCGGCGCGGATTCTCTTGATACAGTAGAATTAGTGATGACGCTTGAAGAAGAATTTGGGTGCGAAATTCCTGATGAGGAAGCGGAAAAAATCCAAACAGTACAACAAGCAATTGATTATATTAAAGCTAACCCTAACGAATAAAGAACCAAGTTCTGATGGCTTGAATAGAAACCAAGTTTCTTGAAGAAACTTGGTTTTTTTATGTCTTTTTAATTTTGTGAGGAAGATTCAAACGTGACTAAAAGACGTGTTGTTATTACTGGACTGGGTGCAGTTTCCCCAGTGGGCTTAACGGTTAAAGAAAGTTGGGAAAGTATATTGGCAGGTAAAAATGGCATTACAACCATTAGCAAATTTGATACTTCTGGTTTTGCCACACATTTTGCGGGACAAATTCAAGGTTTTGATATCACAAAATTTCTTTCTCTCAAAGAAGCCAAAAAAATGGATACATTTATCCATTATGGCATGGCTGCTGCTATTGAAGCAATTGAAGATGCAGGCTTAGAGATTACTGATGCCAATGCTGAACGGATTGGTGTCGCGATAGGTTCTGGGATTGGTGGACTTCCTGGCATTGAAAAGGGTCATAATAATTTCTTACGAGGCGGAGCACGTAGAATTTCACCGTTTTTTGTTCCCAGTAATATTATTAATATGATAGGGGGCAATTTATCTGTAAAATATGGCTTCAAAGGTCCAAATTATGCGATTAGTACTGCTTGCTCAACAGGTACACATAATATTGGAAATGCAGCCCGCATGATTGAATATGGTGATGCTGATGTGATGATTGCTGGTGGTGCAGAAATGGCAAGTTCTGAAATGGGTATTGGAGGCTTTGCTGCCGCCCGTGCTTTGTCTACTCGTAATGATTCGCCAGAAACCGCCAGCCGTCCTTGGGATACAGAACGTGATGGTTTTGTGCTTAGTGATGGGGCTGGTATCTTAGTATTAGAAGAATATGAAAAGGCAAAACAGCGTGGTGCACGTATTTATGCAGAATTGGTTGGTTTGGGCATGAGTGCTGATGCTTACCACATGACTTTGCCTGCAAAAGATGGCGATGGGGCACGACGTTGTATGTTAAATGCTTTACATCATGCACAATTAAATCCCGATCAAGTCGATTATATCAACGCACATGGCACTTCAACCCCTGCTGGAGATAAGGTAGAAACGCTGGCGATTAAAAATACATTTGGTGAACATGCAAAAAAATTATCCATTAGTTCAACTAAATCCATGACTGGGCATTTGTTAGGCGCAGCAGGGGGTTTAGAAGCTGTGTTTAGTATTTTAAGCCTTCGTGATCAAGTGGCTCCTCCTACGATCAATTTATTTAATATTGATCCAGAGTGTGCAGGATTAGATTATGTTCCTGAACATGCGAAAGAAATGAAAATTGATATCGCATTATCAAACTCCTTTGGCTTTGGAGGAACTAATGGGACTTTAGTCTTTAAGCGAGTTATTACAAATGAAAGTTAAAATATGTGCCCTAATAGTCAGTATGTTATTGACTGCTTGTAGCACAACGCGAGACTGCTCTTTTCCAGATGAAAAGGGGCAACCCTATTGGGTTTGTCATCCTCAAATACTTGTCGCAGTCGGCTCTGCTAAAAAAAGTCCCAGTCAAATGCTTCAAAGAGAAGAATGTAAAGCAAAAGCTCGATTACAATTGATGCAACAGATTAATATACAGTACAACAGAAAGCTGGATAATATTACACTTATTGGTAGTAAGGTAGAGGCTTGGGGAACAAGCCAAGTAGGTACACTCTATTGTTTGATGACGATGACACCAACTGCTGTACAAAAAACACTTACGCCTAAACAATAAAAATTTCAAAAAAACTTTAAAATGTTTAGAACCCTCCTTCTCTTACTATTATTAATTATAAGTATGGTAAGTGGAGGTGGCTATTGGCTTTATAAATACCACCTCTCTGCTCCATTACCCTTAAATAATGTTCTCCATTATACAGTGCCGCCTGGTAGCACTTTAAATCATATTGCAACAGATTTTAAAAATAAAGGATTACTCAATTCTCTCTCCGCGCAAGGTTGGGTACTTTATGCTCGCTTTCAAAAAAGGGCACATTTGATTAAAGTTGGAGAATATTTTATTCCAGTCGGTACGACACCCCAACAATTATTAGATATTCTCATTGCAGGAAAAAGCATACAACACACATTAACTCTTCTTGAAGGGTGGAATTTTCGACAAATGATGGGTGCAATACGCCAACATCCCCAAATTGTGCAAACAATTGTCGATAATACCAAGATCATGGCAAAACTTGGCAAGCCCAATCAACATCCTGAAGGGCGTTTTTTTCCTGATACTTATTATTTTCCAACAGGTACAACAGATCTTGATTTTTTGCATCGTTCCTATAAAATGATGACAAGCAAATTAAAATCCGCCTGGGAAAATCGGCAAAATGATTTACCCTTGAAAAAACCTTATGATGCATTAATACTAGCCTCAATTATTGAAAAAGAAACGGGGAAATTTGAAGAATATCCCATTATTGCGGGTGTTTTTGTGCGTCGTTTACTAAAAAATATGCTGTTACAAACTGATCCTACTGTTATTTACGCCGTGGGAGAGGCATTTGATGGAAATATTCGTAAACGAGATTTAAAAATAAATAATCCTTATAATACTTATAAATATAAAGGATTACCTCCCACACCGATTGCCATGCCTGGACAAGGTGCCCTACAAGCGGCAGTGAATCCTGCAGAGGGTAAATCCTTGTTTTTTGTTGCCAAAGGCGATGGTAGCCACTATTTTTCAGCAACTTATAAAGAACATCAATGTGCAGTACGTTTTTATCAATTGAAAAAAACATCTTCACGCCGATGTAGACAATATGAATTTCATTAAAATCGGTATAAGTGGCAGTCACCGCAGCGGTAAAACAACTTTAGCCACTGCTCTTTCAAAAGAAATAGAAATACCTCTTCTCAAAACCAGTAGCAGCAGTGTTTTTAAACAACATGGCTTACACCCCGCCCAATCTTTGGATTTTAAAACGCGTTTATGGATTCAACATCGCATTATAGAAGCCGCTATCAAAGTTTGGCGTCAACCAAACTTTGTGACAGATAGAACTCCTATAGATTTTATGGCTTATACACTTGCTGATATTCAAGGGGCTACAGATGTGAATTTTGCTGAATTAGAAGCCTATTTAACATATTGTTTTGAAGTGACTCATCAATTTTTTACAAAAATTATTATCCTTCAACCCGCTATTCCGCTTATTTATGAAGAAGGTAAAGCCGCATTAAATCGAGCATATATGGAACATCTTAATAGTCTTATACAAGGATTATGTCATGATGAACGCCTTAAATGTCCTTCATTCCTTATAAAACGTCATATCACTAGTCTTGAAGGGCGAGTGAGAGCAGTTTTGAGTTAAATCTTGATTTTAGTAAAAAAAGTCTGTAGAATACAATTTACATCCTTATGAAGTAGCTTCCTTCAATTAATATCTTTATCCAAGATGCAGAATAGTTGCTTCCTTTTCTTTCTGTGTGTAGCTCAGTCTGGTAGAGCAACGATTATTTTAGTTAATCTATTTTTTTATGGATTGACTTCCTTCAAAAATTGGGAATCGCCGGTCGTAGGTTCGAATCCTGCCACACAGAATAATATAAAATAGAAAAATGAAACAACATCAATCTCTTCTCTCTCAAAAGTTAATTTTTTTAGAGACAAAGCATCAAAGCGACTCTTCAAACCGTCAAGCTTATGCCCTACAAGCGCATATCATGCAATTAGGCTATAGCTTTAATGAAAAAGATATTCATATCCTCTCTCTATGTGAAAATTTTAATGATTTTGCACAAAATCTAATTCAAACAATAAAAGAATTTACTGGTGCAGACAGAACATGGCAACCAATGTATCCTGGGTTTCCACAGCAAATTGTTGAAACTTCACAGCTTGAATTAATTATCAATGCAATAATACATTATTGGACTGCAGGGCAATTTATCCCACCGCATCAAGAATATGAACGTAATGCGTATTTTCCAACTGATTTTAAAACCTTAAAACTTATTAATACAGAGGCATTAAAATCAATCATTGCATCATGGCTTGAATCAGGGGTTTCTTTATCTGAACAACAAAAAGATGCGGTATTAACTTATTTTGAATTTGTGAAAAATGAAAAATATAATATTCAGTTTAAAGAAAC
>DAOVTJ010000039.1 GCA_030633165.1 Thiomargarita sp.
ATATCGTATTAAAACGGATAAAAGGAGCGGTATTATTAATGATCCTAATCGTTGGGATGATGAAGAATATATTGTGCGGTTGATTGGAAAAATTGTGACTGTTAGTTTAGAAACTGTGGCGGTGCTGAAAGAATTGCAAGCAAAAAAATTATGAAAACACAAATTGAATATTTAAATGTAGGGTGGGTAAGCGGGGCGTCGAGATCTTTGAAAAGATGAGATATTTCACCCGTTTGCCCACCATTCTTGAGCTATTTTGAAAATGAAATGGTTCAATGGATTTGAGGTTTTGGAAATGGTGGGCAAGATAAACCTTTGCCCACCCTACAATGCCATTTTGAAAATTCATTGTAGGGTAGGTAAGCGGGGCGTCATGATTTGTGAAAATTTGGATGTTCTATCCCCCCCCCACTTTTAATATTATTTATATAAATCAATGAGTTAGAAATAGTGGGATAGGGTCATAATATTTTCATCTTTTTTTTAAGCTTAAAACATAATCACGCCTACAATAAAACGTTATTAATATTTTATCATAAAAATAGAAATGACATGTTAAAATATTACATACAACACTTGTCATAGAAATAAAAATGTGTTAATTTACGCCAACTTCGTTAAGGGTGAAACAACTATGATTTACATTTATGCTCTATTCGATCCCAAATATCCAAATGATTTTCGTTATATTGGTAGCTCAGGTAACCCAAAAAAAGATTAATTGAACACATTAGTATCGCCAAATCTCGCCCCTTTCACCCTTATAAAAATATTTGGATAAACCAACTGCTTTGCATGGGGAGAAAACCAGAATTACATATAATATGCGCTAGTAGTATGCAATCTGAAATGCAACAGATTATAATATGCAAGGCTAAAGGGATGGTGTTATTGAATATGACCCATAATGGTCAGAATTTCGGGCAGGGAGGACATTTCATCTCTCAACAAGAGATTGACAAAATTAGACAAAGCTTAGGATTACCATTTACAAGAGCATTATTTTAACCAGATTAGGACTTTTTAATGAAACATCGTTTAACACTTACACTAACTATTGGGCTATTAGCTGCTCAAGCTTCTGCTATCGAAACGCTTAGCACCGATAAAGACAAACTCAGTTATGCTTTAGGACAGCAAATTGGGGAACAGATTAGCAGATATTTTAAACAACAGAAGACTAATATTGACAAAGAGATATTTATCACCAGCATGGTCGATGCTCTGTATGAAAAACAGTCTATGATGAGTCATGCAGAAATCGGCAAGGCTATTATGACTTTACAAAAAGGAAAAGAGAAAACCGTGGAAAAACAACTCGATGAAGGCAAAGATTTTCTCGCAGCAAATGCGAAAAAAGAAGGCGTTATCACCTTAGCTAGTGGCTTACAGTACAAGGTCATAACTGCTGGTACAGGTAACACACCTAAAGCCACTGACCAAGTCACCACTCATTATCGTGGTACATTGATTAATGGCACTGAATTTGATAGCTCCTACAAACGTGGCCAACCCGCCACTTTCCCAGTTAATGGCGTGATTGCAGGTTGGACTGAAGCCTTGCAATTAATGAAAGAAGGGGCAAAATGGCAATTGTTTATTCCCTCTAATTTAGCTTATGGAAAACGGGGCGCAGGCAATACAATTGGTCCGGATGCTACTTTGATTTTTGATATCGAATTACTTTCGATAAAATAGCTTAAACCTCCGAGGTTGATTAAACCTCGGAGTTTTTTTTTAAAATTTTTTTAGGACAAAAAAAATGAAAAAAAAATCTCTCATACTTATTATCCTGCTTGGACTTAGTTTCTCCCTATCAGCAAACACCTTTCTGCCAGAAGATGTCCCTTCCCCTTTACAACCCTGGATCAATTGGGTCTTATATAATACTCAAGACTGTCCCCAGGCTTTAAAAAAAGTTTGTCAATGGCCTTCACGTTTAACACTGACTGCAAACAATACGCAAGCCGAGTTTCATCAAGAATGGCAAATTTACAATGCTGCTTGGATTACACTACCTGGTAATCCTAAACACTGGCCACAGCAGGTACAAATCAATGATAAAATTGCTTTAGTTGCTGATCGTAAAGGTGTCCCCAGTATTTTTGCACCTAAAGGAAGTGTGGTCATAACTGGCCATTTTTTTTGGCAGCAAATCCCAGAATTTTTAAAAATTCCAATCAATACAGGTATGGTGGCTTTGACCATTAATGATAAGCCTGTTACGATTCCCCAACTTGATAAACAAGGTCGTTTATGGCTACGTCAACAGGGGAATACCAGTGAACAATTGGCTGAAGAAAATCGTCTTGATATACGTATTTTCCGTCACATCAGTGATGATATTCCTTTACAAGTGATAACACGTATTGAATTAGATGTTTCAGGTCATCACCGCGAGGTAGTATTAGGTCCAATAATGCTTGATAAGCAGATCGCAATGTCCTTAAACAGTCGCCTACCTGCCCGTTTAGAAACAGATGGTCGTTTACGATTACAGGTGCGCCCTGGTTCATGGACGTTATTCTTACATGCACGCCAGATTGGAGCAACTAATCAGCTCAAAGCGGTAGGTCAAAAAGAAATATGGGTTTTTGAAGCCCATAATGATTTACGCTTAGTTGAAATTCATCAAGCAACCACGATAGATCCCCAACAAACATCTTTACCTGCCGAATGGCGGAAATTTCCTGCTTACCAAATGCAAGCAGGGGATATTTTTAAATTAGTAGAAAAACGTCGTGGGGATCCCATTCCTGCTCCAGATCGTTTAACACTCAAACGGAATTTTTGGTTAGATTTTGATGGTAAAGGCTATAGTATCCAAGATCATATCACTGGTACAATGACACGGGGATGGCGATTAGAAATGGCAGAATCTGCTGTTTTAGGACGTGTTGCAGTTAATGGTCAAAACCAATTTATCACACGTATGGAAGATGATGGCATTGAAGTTCGACATGGACAGATTAATATTGTTGCTGATAGCCGTTTAGAAGAGGCAGTGACTCAATTACCTGCTGTAGGTTGGCGGCATGATTTTCAAAATGTGAGTGCCACTTTACATTTACCCCCAGGTTGGCGATTATTAAATGCGACCGGTGCAGATGATATCCCTGATACATGGCTAAAACAATGGACACTCTTAGATTTATTTATTGTGCTTATTATGGCAGCAGCAGTCAGTAAATTATGGCATTGGCGGTGGGGAGCATTGACACTGCTCACTTTAGTTGTCATTTACCATGAACTCCATGCCCCACACTGGGTTTGGTTGAATATTATTATCTCTTTAGCCTTATTACGGGTATTACCAACTTTAGGCTGGTTTAGTCGCTTTGTACGTGGATATCGCAATATCAGCCTTCTTGCCTTAATACTGATAGCTTTACCCTTTATGATGCAACAAATACGACAAAGTATTTATCCACAATTGGAAAAGCCTTGGGCAACATTGGAAAAACAGACGTATACAAATTATAATCAGTATGCACAACCAAGCCCAATAATGATGGGTGCAGCAATGTTATCTCAAACAAAGAGTTATTCTAAAATGCAAGCTCCCTTTGAGAAACGCAAAAAATTGCTACAAATTGATCCTAATGCCCAAGTGCAAACAGGACCTGGTTTACCACAATGGGAATGGCAAGCTATTGGGATGCGTTGGAGTGGACCCACTTTGCAAAACCAAAAAATTAACTTATGGTTATTATCACCCGCAATGAATAGTATATTAGGATTTGTGCGCGTTGCACTACTAGCCATTTTGACTGTATTTTTTTTATGGGTCTCTTGGAAACCAATGATAAAGAAACCTGTTATCCCTGCAAGTACAATGAGTTTTCTATTGGTTTGCATGTTGATGTCTTTACCTTTAGTGAGTTCTGCTGATACACCATCTCAAGCATTACTGGATGAATTACAAACCCGTTTGTTAGCACCGCCTGATTGCTTACCCCATTGCGCCAGTAATCCACGTTTATTATTGGAAATCGATAAAAATCAGCTACATGTTCAAATGGTTATCCACAGTTTAGCTAGCATCGCCATACCACTACCTGGTATCGCAAAACAATGGTTACCACAACAAGTTTTACTAAATGGTGAACCTGCACAAGCTTTATTGCGTCAGAAAAACGGGCAATTATGGCTGAGTGTTCCTGAAGGTATTCATCAAGTGCAATTATCAGGTCCATTACCCAAACGTAATACGGTACAATTGCCTTTCTCACTTTCCCCACGTTTTGTTCAAGTTAAAGCGACAGGTTGGCGTGTGGAAGGGGTACATGAGAATGGTGTCGCTGATAAACAATTGCAATTTACTCGCGAAAAAGTGGAAAATATGCCCTTAGAAATGGGTAATTTACCTCCATTTGTACAAATTGAACGTACATTATTACTGGGATTAGATTGGCAAGTTGCAACACGTGTTATACGTAAAACACCTTTAGGTTCAGCAATCGTCTTGGAAATTCCTTTGCTCAAAGGAGAATCCGTCACTCGTGATAATATCCGTGTTCTTGGCGCTAAAGCCTCAATTAATCTATCAGCCAATGAATCAGAAATCAGTTGGGTATCAGTATTAGACAAACAAAATACGATAAATTTGACAGCACCAAATAACACATTTAGCAGCGAAATTTGGCGACTAGATGCCAGTGCTATTTGGCATGTTGAAATTGAGGGCATTCCGGTAGTACATCATCAGGCTGAAGGTAGATGGCTTCCCGAATGGCGTCCTTGGCCTGGTGAAACGGTCACCTTACACATCAGCAGTCCAAAGGGGGTGACAGGACAAGTTTTGACCATAGATCGTAGTCAATTAATTATTAACCCTGGGCAACGCACCACTGATAATCAATTATTATTAAACTTACGTAGCAGTCGTGGTATGCAATACAAAATAATGCTACCAGAAGAAGCTCAATTGCAATCAGTAAAAATTAATGATAAATCTCAACCCATACGCCAAGAAGGCCGTATTGTCACTTTACCGATCACACCTGGTACACAGCGAATTGACTTACACTTTCAACAAGCTATTGGGATGAGTCAATATTTTTCTACACCAAATATTGAGCTAGGTATAGATAGTGTCAATACTAATATTGAAATTAATATGCCCAGTAATCGTTGGATATTATTTGTCGGTGGTGAAACGATTGGTCCTGCTGTGCTAATTTGGGGATTTTTAATTGTCATTGTCTTACTATCAGTGGGGCTAGGACAAATTTCATTAACACCCTTAAAAACCCATCACTGGTTATTATTAGGTGTAGTATTAAGTCAACTGTCAATCTCATTAATGCTATGTGTCATAGGATGGTTTATAGCCTTAGGTTGGCGAGCGCATATTTCTCCTAACCTCTCTCCTCTGAAATTTAATGCGATTCAAATCGGTCTAGGTATTCTCACAGTAATTGCTTTAAGTAGCTTATTATTTGCCATTCAAGAAGGCTTACTAGGTCATCCTAATATGCAGATTATAGGTAATGGCTCAGATGCTAATTTTTTACGATGGTATGAAGACCGTACTTCTGGCATACTACCGCAAGTCTGGGTATTTTCTCTGTCAATGTGGATCTATCGTATAGCAATGTTATTATGG
Organism: Thiomargarita sp.; assembly: GCA_030633165.1. GTDB lineage: Bacteria > Pseudomonadota > Gammaproteobacteria > Beggiatoales > Beggiatoaceae > DAOVZS01. The sequence goes on from DAOVTJ010000039.1 coordinate 5,609, forward strand.
GCATTATGGCTTGCATTTGCCTTAATACGTTGGTCACGATGGGGCTGGCAATCTTTTAGTACAGGAAGCTTGTGGAAACCGTTTAGAAAAAGAGTGCAAACTTAAAAGGTATCTATGATGACAGATGTCACGCTCCAAATATCGGAACAATTTCAGAAAGGTATACATTATTGGTTTATCCAATACAACCCACTTTATTTTTTTAGTGCACTTTGTGTCCTATTTGGGATGTTTCTTGTTTCTCAAGGTTTAGCGGAAACAAGTTGGGAACTGGGACAAATTGTGCTAACAGTGGTGATACAAGTTTATGAAATATTATTGATTATCGGTGCTAGCTTATTATTTCGGGAAGCGAAACAATATCGCCCTTCGGTTATTTTGGGATTATTGGCTGTTTTCTTTCTTTTTGATTGTACTTTCAGAACAGAAATTATAGCCACTTTTGGAAATATTGGAATCATATTGACAATAGTCTGGATAGTCATGGCTATTGTGAAAATTAAGGCATTGACATGGGCATTCCAACTGAAAGTTCCCATGACGGTGCTTGCTGTTCCAATACAAGCAGCTGTTATTATCGCAGGCATGCCATATCTATTTCATTTAGGCAAGTTTGATGCTGTGATGTTACACTTGATGGCAACTTGGTATATTGTGGCACTTATAGCTTTTGTGTTATGGAAACGACCAAAGCTGGTTTGTGCTATTACACTTGATGATTGGGGACAAAAAGTTTTGTATCGTGCAACAAGAGTGGCAGGGATGATCTTAGTCGGTTTTTATCTTTACCACTTATTTGCTTGGATAGGGATGTTCAATGTTAGCATAACATCAATCCATGCCGTACCTTTTATTCTTCTGATCGCTTTTTTATACAAAGAAGAACTATTAGTTTGGGTGGGAGGAAGTTGGGCTTTATATATTTCATTGAATGAGCCGTCTACTGTTGCAATAACCGCGTTAATTGTGGGTCTTGTTTTTGCGTTACATGCTTGGAAACTTCGTGAAAACCGATTATATGTTGGTATGGTCGTCTCATTTCACCTAGCCTTATGGACCATCGGTTGGCAAAACTGGCCTTTACCTGAAATGATGTTATGGTTAAATCTAACAACAGCAATCATTTTATTATTAATGGCTTGGCGTTTACGATTAATAACAGCACTTTTGCCCTTATGTGTTGGCTTGTATGATATTGTAAAAATTCTTATTTCTCTTGGTGTGTTGGGATGGGGAATATTATTTTTGGGAACGGGCTTTCTTGCGCTGTTTTTAGGTGTCGCTATCAATTGGAGCCAGCGACAAGGTAATTTAGAAAAAAATAACATCGTTGAAGTTTAGTGAGGAAAATAAAATAGTGCAAAAATCTACTCCGTGGGGACAACATCTGATTTTAGATCTTGGTGATTGCAACACCAATGTTTGCAGTCAAGATGCTATCACCGTTTTTGTTAAAGAATTAGTTGAAGCCATTGATATGAAAGCCTACGGTGAACCAGTGATTGTGTATTTTGCCGAGCATAGCGATGAAGCAGCAGGTTATTCTTTGGTGCAATTAATTGAAACTTCGGCTATTACCGGACATTTTAGCGAGAATAACCGAGACGCTTATTTAGATATTTTCTCCTGCAAAACATTTGAAAATAATATCGTCATTCAGGTTGTGGAAAAACATTTTGCACCGCAAAGAATTCATTTGGCTTCGCTAGAACGGGGAATAGAAATGCCTCTTAAATTGCCCTTCAAAAAAATGAAATGATAGAAACACCGTATTATCTGATAGATGAAAACAGACTAGTTAAAAATCTAGAAAAAATTACATTTCTAAGGGAAAATTCTGGCACGCGCTCAGTACTTGCCTTAAAGTGTTTTTCTACTTGGTCTGTTTTTGACATAATGCGCCAATATATGGATGGGACAACAAGCAGTTCACTATATGAAGCTAAATTGGGCTATGAGACATTCGGCAAAGAGGTTCATGCATATAGTGTTGCTTTTTCGAGAGAAGACATTAGTCAATTAAAGGAATATGCCAACAAAATCATCTTTAATTCTATTTCTCAATTAAAATGCTTTTATCCTGAAGTCAGTCATTTGGATATAGGATTACGTCTTAATCCGCAATTGAGTTACTCTGATTTTGATTTGGCGAATCCTGCCAGAAAATATTCTAGACTTGGGGTAACTGATTATCAAGCGGTGTTGAAGGTTTCTAGTTTAATTAATGGAATAATGTTTCATTATAATTGTGAAAACAAAGATTTCGATAATTTTTCAGCTTTATTGGACACGATAAGCGACATTTATAGCGATTTATTGTTTAAAATAGATTGGGTTAGCTTAGGTGGGGGAATTTATTTTACTTTAGATGATTATCCCTTAGATAAATTTAGCCAAAAATTAAAAGCATTCAGCGAGCATTTTAATCTTCAAGTTTATCTTGAACCTGGAGAAGCAACGATAACAGAATCAACCAGTTTAGTTTGCACCGTGTTGGATATTGTACATAATGAAATTGATATTGCTATTATAGATAGTTCGATAGAGGCGCACATGTTGGATTTATTGGTTTATCGAGAACAGGCGACAATAAAAGGGGCTAATCAAGGCAAATACTGTTACCAGATTGCGGGAAAATCTTGTCTAGCAGGCGATATTTTTGGCGTTTTTCGTTTTGAATCGCCTTTAAAAGTAGGAGACAAAATTATTATAGCAGATGCGGGTGGCTATACAATGGTTAAGATGAATTGGTTTAATGGTTTAAAAATGCCTAGTATTGTTATAAAAAGACGAACCGGTGATTATGATGTCAAAACATTTGGATATCACGATTTTAAAAGCCATTTGGGATAAGATAGGTAAATTATTTCATGACCATTCCTAATATACGCAATTTTAACAAAACAAATATTCTTCAAAAAATACCACCTGATTTATTTTATGAAGCGACTGAACAAGCTCATGTTGCCATTTTAATTGCAGATTTAAAGGATAATATTTTATATACTAATCCCGCCTTTAAGCGCATTAATCCAACTGTTTTTTTAAACCTTATTAAAAATCAGTTTAATAATAAAGACTTTACTGAACAAGAATTCTGTTTTAAACCTAATGGATATCATCTCCCCCGTTGGTTTATTTGTAATGGAACATGGCACAATGAATATTTTTTATTGCTTGCAAAAGAAATTACCACGAATAAACGTCAACAAGAAGACATGCAGTTAAATGCCCTACGTGCTTTGTTGGCAGAAGAAGAATTAACAGAAGCAATGCGGGAAACTTTAGCAGGCGCAATTCATCAACTCCAAGTTCCAATTAATCTTATATCTGCAGCACTAAGCCTATTAAAACGTCGCGGTGGACAAAAAGAACCGCTATATAAAGCGTTACAAGAAACATTAGAATCTGTTAATCATGCTGTAGAACATCTCCATCACTGTCTTCCAATTTCTGAAAATAACATTGAACCTGTTAATTTAAACGAATTAATCCGCGATGTTCTGATGATTTCTACTCAACGTTTGCTCGCTGAAGGGATTATCATTGATTGGAAACCAGCCCTGATATTACCTTCTGTACTTGGTCATGTTAAACGATTACGTGGTATGTTTAAACAACTTATTGATAATTCAATTGATTCAATGAACAATATTCAAGGACAACGAGAATTATATATTGTTACGAGTAGCCAAAGTGATTTAATCACTGTGAGTATTGAAGATACAGGAAAGGGTATTCCAGAAGATTTACACTTTAAAATTTTTGAACCCTTTTTTACAACAAAAAAGGCGGGGGCAGGAACTGGTATGGGACTTGCGGCTGTTCAAGATATTGTCAACATGTACGCTGGTACCATACGCATTGATCCAAATTATACGCAAGGCAGTCGTTTTATCATTCAATTTCCAACAAGCTAGTGTTTCCACAGAATATGACTCGTGCCACCCTCATTGAAGCGGAACTTGAAGCCCTATTTAGAGTGGGTCAAGTTCTTAGCCATTCCCTTAATTTAAAAGAGACTTTGCAAGGTGTTTTACAAGTATTGCATGATTATGCAGGTATGCAACATGGCATGGTCACTTTACGCGATGAACGCGGTGAATTATCCATCACAGCCGTCCATAGCGGTGACAGAAAACCACCTGGAAAAGTACATTATCGTCCTGGAGAAGGCATTGTTGGTGCAATTTTACAATCTGGACAAGCACTTATTATTGAACGTATTGCTGAAGAACCACGTTTTTTAGACCGTTTAGGTCTTTATGAGCCAAAACTTCCATTTATCGGCATTCCTATCTCTGTCGTTGATGAAGACTTACCTATTGGAGTTTTGACAGCCCAACCTAGCAAAGCGGGTTTGTTGAAAGAGCGTACTCGTTTTATGGAAATGGTGGCACAATTAGTTGCCCAAACAGTTCTTTTAGGCAATAAAGTTAAACGAGAACAGCATGATTTAACAGAAGAACGTGATCGTTTACGTCGTACTGTGCGGGGTAATTATGGTTTTAAGAATTTTATTGGTCATGCGCCCCCAATGAAACGAATATTTGAAGTAGTACGACAAGTCTCAAAATGGAATACCACAGTCTTAATTCGTGGTGAATCTGGCACAGGTAAAGAGTTAATTGCTAATGCGATTCACTATAATTCTCCACGTAATAATAATGAATTTATAAAACTTAACTGTGCAGTTTTACCCGAAAATTTATTGGAATCCGAACTTTTTGGGCATGAAAAAGGTGCTTTTAGTGGCGCAATTAACCAACATAAAGGACGTTTTGAACGTGCTAATAAAGGTACCTTATTTTTAGATGAGATTGGCGATATTGCACCCACATTTCAAGCCAAATTATTGCGTGTCTTACAAGAAGGCGAATTTGAACGTGTAGGAGGACGGCATACTTTGAAAGTTGATGTCCGTATCATTACCGCCAGCAATGTTGATCTTGAAGCGCAAGTTGAAGCTGGTAAATTTCGTGAAGACTTATATTATCGTCTTAATGTGATGCCTATTATATTGCCTCCCCTGCGAGAACGTAAAGAAGATATTCCAGAATTAGCAGAATTTTTGGTGGATAAAATTGCTAAAAAACAGAACCGTCAACTCAAAATTACTGTTAGTGCTATTCGTTTATTAATGCGTCATGAATGGCCAGGTAATGTCCGAGAATTGGAAAATTGTTTAGAACGTGCCACCATTTTCTGTGAAGAAAAGATAATAGATCATAAAATTATTGCTTTAACAGGATTGGAAGAACATGTTCAAGTTTCAAAAATCACCCCCAATTGTGATGAACGGGAACGTATTATAGCCGCACTTGAAGAAGCGGGCTGGGTACAAGCAAAAGCAGGTCGATTGTTAAATATGACACCGCGCCAAATTGCATATCGTATTCAAACACTTAATATTACAGTACGACATCTTTAGATTTTCACGAATTAATTTCATCCCTTTAAACAAGGCAGCATCGAGGTTTTTATGTTAGTGAAAGAAATTGATTCTAATGAATTAGCTCAATGGCTAGAGGGAGAAACGCCACCGATTTTGATTGATGTGCGTACTCCACAAGAAATGCAACAAGCCTCTATCCCTAGTGGTAAAGCTTTGCCACTCAAAACATTACCTCATCGTACTGATGAAATCCCTAAAAATCAGAAAGTTGTTTTTTATTGTCGTACAGGGGCACGATCAGCGCAAGCCTGTATGTACTTGGCGCAATATGGCTATGATAATGTTTATAATCTACGTGGAGGAATTGTCAATTGGGCACGTTATGGCTTACCAGTGATACCTATGGTATTTGACTAGAGAACACAGTAACTGCTCATTTCTACATTCTTAAAAAAATATTATGAAAAGTCTATTTTCTCCCCTTAAAGCTTTAAGTTTTCTTGGGCGTCAGCCATTGACATTGCCCATGGAACCACGTCCAGCAGCACCTAATTATCGTGGATTTCATCTCAATGATTGGGAAAAATGTATTGGTTGTGGAACATGTGCCACAATTTGTGATAACTCTGCTATTCGTATGGTGGATATTAAAGAATTACCCGCTGATCCCATAAAAGGTTTTAAACCTTATCGCCCTGCTATTGATTATGGACGGTGTTGTTGGTGCGCCTTATGTGTTGATATTTGTCCTACAGGTGCCTTAGCCTTATCACGAGAATATGTGCATGTTAGCCATGATTTGAATACATATTTTATTCTCCCTGATGAAAAAGGGATGCATGGTTTGGGGTTTGCCAAAGGGTGGGCAAAATCTAGTGATTCAGATTTGCTAGATTTGAAGCGTCAGGACATGCCAGAATTAACAGCAGAAGAACGGCAAGATTCTTATGTTGAAATTGTTCAAGGCTTTGATCAACAAACCGCTATGTTAGAAGCTTCTCGTTGCATTCAATGTGGTATGTGTCATGATGCTTGTCCAACTAATATGCATGCACCAGAATATATCCGTGCCATTTGGAGTGGTAATATAGAAGAAGCAGTGCGACAAATTTATCGTACGAATCCTTTAGCACATGTTTGTGGGCGTGTTTGTACACACAGGTGCGAAACGGCATGCTCAATTGGACAGCGCGGTGATCCCATTAGTATTCGTTGGCTCAAACGCTATGCTATGGATCAGCTCTCACATGAACGTATTAAGGAAATTGCATTATTAGGTAAACAAACAAAAAACAGTGGTAAAAAAGTTGCCATTGTTGGGGCAGGGGCTGCTGGTTTAACCTGTGCTTTTGACTTAGCCTCTAAAGGTCATACTGTAACAATTTTTGAAGCTTTTGAAAAACCAGGTGGCATGATGCGTTATGGTATTCCTGAATATCGTCTCCCTTATGATAAACTTGATGAAGACATTGATGTGATTAAGTCACTCGGTGTTGATATTCGTTGCAATGTTCGTATCGGTCAAGAGACAACAATGGCGGATTTGGAAAATAATTTTGATGCCACACTCATTGCCATCGGCTTACATCAAGGACGCTCGACACGAATACCCAATTCAGAGCATCCTCAAGTTTATTCTAGTGTTGAACTTTTACGACGGATTACTTTAAAAGAAGAAATTGATATCTGTCAAAAGATTGCGGTGATAGGGGGAGGTAATGTTGCTTTTGATATTGCCCGCAGTCTCGCACGTTTACAACGTCAAAAATTTGGTGAAGTCAATCTCGTGCTTTGTGCTTTAGAAGCCCGCGAGAGTATGCTTGCCGATGAAGTTGAAGTCAAAGAAGCGATTGAAGAGGGTATTGAATTATTTACCAGTCGCGGTCCCCGTGAATGCACAGTCACAGACGGGACGTTAATGGGTTTAACAACTGTTGCTTGTCTTTCAATCTTTGATGAAGAAGGCCGTTTTCATCCAAAATATGATGACAATGATGTCATCCTCCATGAATCTCAACAAATTGTAGAAGCTATTGGTCAAGCACCGAACTTGGAATTCTTAGGTGATAAATTAATAAACCAATTAGAATGGGATAATCGAGGCCGTCCTGTTGTTAATGTTGAGGGCTGCACATCTGAATCTTGGCTTTGGGCAGCGGGAGATGTGGTTGAAGGACCAGATGTCATTCATGGCATTGCAGCTGGACATCGTGTTGCAAACAGCATTCATTACTATTTAAGTAGGTAATCATGACTAAAGATGACAAAAGAACAATAGATGAACTTTTAGGGACAGCCACTGTCTTTGAGCAGCGTGCCTTCAATTTTTACACTCAACTTTTGGATAAAGTTAGCAAACGTTTACGCCCACTTGTACAAGAATTGGCAGATGAAGAGCAACATCACATTAAATTATTTGAAGATTTGAGAAAAAATCCCGATGTGCAAAATCACATCAATGATATTATCAAGACTCCTCCTAGTGATCACCGTTTTTCTGATTACATACAATTACCAAAATTAGATGATTTTCCTGATGATCAAAGCATTCTTCAATACGCAATGGGTCGAGAACAAGCGGCTATGGAACAATACCTTAATTTAGCCGAAAAAACGCCTGCGGGTCCAATTAGAGACTTATTCCGATTTCTTGCAACAGAGGAGTTGGAACATAAAAAAGAATTGGAAAAACAATATTATGAATTAATTCATAATGGTGTGTGAATGCTTTAAATTTCAATAAGTAACAATAGGAACAATATTATGCCTGAAGAGTCACCACAAACCGAAACAAGAGAACGTTTTATTCCCATTGGAAAACAGGAAATTATCGCCGATTTATTAGCGGCTCCTCATTGGATTTCTAAAGAAAAGAAACAATTTGGCGATTTCTGCACTATTTTTGGTGCCCTTTATCATTATAAATTTCATTCTCATTTAGAAGAATTGAAACGTTGCTATACTCCCTTCAATCCAGATAATGACGTTCTCACGCATTCACCTCCTTCTGTTGAAGAAAAAGAAGAATTGACTCACACGTTAGATTCAGAAATGCGTCAATTACTTAATAATGCTAATTATGAGGAAATGACGATTGAGGCTGTCAATGAAGCCATGAATGAAAAGTCATATTATGGACTTAATGTGTATGTCGATTTGGATGATTTTGAAAAGTTGACTGTTTATTATCGTGGTTCTTCCACTCATGTTGAATATAAACGCACTTGGTACAGTCTATTTTTGTTAAAAAAGCCGATTGAAATCCCCATATACAAACGCCTTTTTTTATTGCTTAAATTAAAAAGTGAAGAACAACGCCTTAAAGAGCTGCTTGCTGTCAATGGGAATA